>NZ_PSVX01000024.1:0-50376 GCF_002932695.1 Rathayibacter sp. AY1D2
GCGCTTGCGCTCTCCTCACAGTTCAGAACAGATCCGGCGACGGCGTCGACGCGTAGCGGATGGCGACGTCGGCGTGGCGGTCGAAGCGGTAGCCGACTCCGCGGACGGTGCGCACGATCTCCTCGTAGCGGCCGAGCTTGGCGCGGAGGCGGCGGACGTGGACGTCGATGGTGCGCTCGTTCGGCGCGTCGTCGTCCGCGGCGCCCCAGAGCGAGGCGATGAGCTCGGCGCGCTCGATGGTGCGGCCCTCGCGGAGCACGAGGTACTGGAGGAGCTCGAACTCCTTGTAGGTGAGGGGGGTGGTCTCCTCGTCGAGGATGACGCGCTTGCGGGAGATGTCGATGACGACGCCGCCGGGTGCACGGTCGGGGTCGGGCTCGGCGTCGGAGCGGCGCTTGGCGACGGCGGCCGGGTCCTGCAGCGCGAGGCGGACCACGTCCACGTCCCGGCCGCCGGCGCCCTGCGGGGCGAGGGCGACGGAGGCGTACGTCTCGGCGTCGGGGGCGAGCTGCGCCGTGACGCGCTTCAGCTCCTCGACCAGGCGGCCGAGGTCGACTCCGGCGGCGCGGGCCTTGGCCTCGTCGATGCCGACGTAGAGGGCGAAGCCGCGGGCCTCGGTGCCCTGAGGGACGGCGCGGAGGCGGGGCGCTGCGGGCGCGGCGTCGGCGACCGGCTGGAGGCGGGGCGCCTCGGTGGAGGTGGCGGCGGGGACGGTGCGGGTGTGGAGGAGGGTCATGACGAGTCCTTGGCTGGTCGGATCCGGGACGAGTGTCCGAGGGAGCGGATCCGGGTGTGCGCGATCGAGCCGGCCCGCGGTGCGCGGTGGCGGCAGAGACGGATGCGGGGCATCCAGGGGATCGTCCGCGCCTCGGACGCTCAGCCGATCGTGACGATCAGCGGGCGGAGGCGGTGCGGGGATCCGGCGAGGTCAGTTCCTCATGCACACATTCGACAGCACATGACGGGGCCACCGGCCATCATCATGCCGGCATTCCCGGTGGCCTCGAGGGAGGTCAGGGCGTGCAGGGTGTCAGTCATGTCCGTCAGTAAAGCGGAGGCCGGTGCGGTGCGTCAACACTTCCGTGGGGATGGACGGCGCGTCGCGGGTGGTTCCGGTGCTCGGGAGGAGGCGCGAGCCGTGTCGGGGGATCCCGCTGCGCCCGCTGCTCGATCAGCAGGACGGGCTTTGCCGGACGGTCGCGGTGGGGTGTCGAGACCCTCGCTGCGCCGGCCGACCGGCACGGCTCAGCGGGGCTCCCTGTTCCGGGGCGCGACGGAAGGCCCGCTCGCCCGGGTGCCGGCGGGCTCAGCCCGCGAGGCCGTAGAGGCGGTCGCCCGCGTCGCCGAGGCCGGGGACGATGTAGCCGAGCTCGTTGAGCTTCTCGTCGAGGGAGCCGAGGACGATGGTCACGTCGCGGTCGCCGAAGGCCTTCTCGACGGCGGCCAGGCCCTCGGGGGCGGCGAGCAGGCAGACGGCGGTGACGTCGACCGCTCCCCGGTCGAAGAGGAACTGGATGGCCGCGACGAGCGAGCCGCCGGTCGCGAGCATCGGGTCGAGGACGAAGCACTGGCGGTTCGACAGGTCGTCGGGCAGGCGCTCCGCGTACGTGGTCGGCTCGAGCGTCTCCTCGTTGCGCGCCATGCCCAGGAAGCCGACCTCGGCGGTCGGGATGAGCTTGACCATGCCCTCGAGCATCCCGAGGCCGGCCCGGAGGATCGGGACGACCAGCGGCTGCGGGTCGCTGAGCGCGAGGCCGGTGGTCTGCGTCACGGGGGTCTCGATGGTGACGGTGCGGGTGCGGACGCCGCGGGTGGCCTCGTAGGCGAGGAGCGTCATCAGCTCCTCGGCGAGCTGACGGAAGGTGGGGGAGGGGGTGCGCTTGTCACGCAGCACGGTGAGCTTGTGGGTGATCAGCGGGTGGTCGGCTACGTGGACGCGCATAAGCTCAATCTACTGGCCGGAGCGGCGCCCCACCGGCCGCAGCGGGCCGCCGCAGGAGGGGGAGCGATGCGCGACAGCGATCTCCGCGTCCCCCGCCGCTCCGAGGAGTGGATGGGCCTGGCGCTCGACGAGGCGCGGCGGGCCGCGGGCTGGGGCGACGTCCCCGTGGGCGCGGTGGTGCTCGACTCGGAGGGTGCGGTGCTCGGGCTCGGGCGCAACGAGCGCGAGCTGCGGCGGGATCCGACGGCGCACGCCGAGGTGGTCGCGATCCGCGCGGCGGCCGAGGCCCGCGGCGACTGGCATCTCGAGGGCTGCACGCTGGTGGTCACGCTCGAGCCGTGCGTGCTCTGCGCCGGAGCGATCCTGGCGGCGCGGATCGACCGCGTCGTCTTCGGCGCGTGGGACGAGAAGGCGGGCGCCTCCGGATCCGTGCACGACCTCCTCCGCGACCGCCGGCACAACCACGTGGTCGAGGTTTACCCCGGGGTCCGCGCCGCGGAGAGCTCGCGGCTCCTGCTCGACTTCTTCGCCGACCGCCGCTGACGCCGACTGCCGCTGACGCCGCCCGGCGCTGACGCCGAGCGCCGCCGAACCCCTCAGCTCGGAGCGCCCAGCCACTCCATCAGCGCGAGCCGCGTCGCCGCGTGCATCCGCTCGAAGCGCTCCGCCGCGACGTCGTCGGCGAGCACGGCGGCGTCGTAGCCCGCCGCTCCTGCCCACTCCCCGTCGCCCTCGAGCCACTGCGCGGCCATCGTGCCGGTCAGCTCGGGGTGGAACTGCACGCCGAGGAGCCAGTCCTCCACGGCGAACGCCTGCACCTCGCCCGCCGGCGACGACGCCAGCAGCGCCGCTCCGCTCGGCAGCGCGAAGGTGTCGCCGTGCCACTGCATCACGTCGACGCCGGCGAGGTGCCGGAGCGGGGAGCCGGCGCCCTCCTCCGTGAGCACGACCGGCCGGAAGCCGACTTCGCGAGCCGATCCGGGATGGACGGACTCGCCCAGGGCGGCCGCGATCAGCTGCGCTCCGAAGCAGACGCCGAGCGTGGGACGGCGGTGGTGCATCCGGTCCTGCAGGAGCGCGATCTCGGGGCTGATGAAGGGGTGCCGCGAGGTCTCGTAGACGCCGGCGCTGGAGCCGAGCGTGACGACGAGGTCGGGGGCGAGGATGTCGATCGCGTCGAGGTCCGTCCCTGCGACGGCGTCGACGGCGAACCCCCGCTCGGTCAGCATCGGCTCGAGCGCGCCGAGCCCGGCACCGCGCTCGTTGACGATCGCCAGGGCCCGGCGCATCTCAGGCGCTCCCGTGCGGCGCGGCCGGCGGGGAGGCGGCGGGCGGAGCGGCGGCGGCCGAAGCGGCCGCGGCGGCCGTCCCTTCCGCCTCCGTCACGGCCGGACGGGCCGCCACCGATCCCGCGCGTCCGCGGTCGACGTCGGGCTCGAGGTAGATCGTGGTGGCGGCCGGGACGGCCTCGCGGATCCGCTTCTCCGCGGCGTCGATCCCGGCGGCCACGTGCTCGAGGGTCTCGGCGGCCGGGAAGGCGAGCTTCGCGGCCACGAGGATCTCGTCCGGTCCGAGGTAGAGCGTGCGCATGTGGATGACGCGCTCGACGTCGCGCCCGGCCTCGAGCGCGGCGCGGATCGAGGCGGCGTCGGCGGGAGTCGCCCCCTCTCCGACCAGCAGGCTCTTCGTCTCGACGCCCAGCACGATCGCCACCACGATCAGCAGGGTGCCGATCATGATCGTTCCGATCGCGTCGTAGACCGAGTCGCCGGTGATCACGGTCAGCCCGACTCCGAGCAGCGCGAACGTCAGACCGGTGAGCGCGGCGACGTCCTCGAGGAGCACGACCGGCAGCTCCGGCGCCTTCGCCCGGCGGATGAACTGCAACCAGGACTGCGAGCCGCGGACCCGGTTCGACTCCTTCACTCCGGTGCGCAGCGAGTAGCCCTCGAGGCAGATCGAGATCACGAGGACCAGGATCGGCAGCCAGGCGTTCTCGAGCTCGTGCGGCTCGGCGATCTTCTCGATGCCCTCGTAGAGCGAGAAGACGCCGCCGACGGAGAACAGGATGATCGACACCACGAAGGCGTAGACGTAGCGCTCCCGTCCGTAGCCGAACGGGTGCTCCTCGTCGGCGGCCTTCCGCGACTTGCGGCCGCCGAGCAGCAGGAGCAGCTGATTGCCGGAGTCGGCGAGCGAGTGCACGCCCTCGGCGAGCATGGAGGCGGATCCGGAGAAGAACCAGGCGACGAACTTCGTCAGGGCGATGCCGAGGTTGGCCGCGAGCGCCGCGATGATCGCGGTGCCGCCTCCGGATGCGCTCACGTGGTCTCCTCGGGCTCGCCGCTGGATGGTCGGGCCATCCTACGAGGCGCCGGACCGCACCCGGACCCCCTTGCCGCGGGCTCTTCGTAGGATGAGCGGCGTGACCGATGCGCCCGTCCTGCTCCCGTCCATCGCCGTCCTCGGCCTCGGCTCGATGGGGGGTGCGATCCTCCAGGGCCTGCTGGCTCCCGGCGTGCGCGTCGAGGGGGGCGTGCGGGTGACCAACCGCGACTCCGCGAAGGCCGCCGCGTGGGACGGCCACCCGGTGGTCACCGCCTTCGCCACCGCGGACGACCCGGAGGCCAACCGGCGTGCGGTCGAGGGCGCGGCGATCGTGCTCGTGGCCGTCAAGCCGCACATGGTGCCGGACCTGCTCGACGAGATCGCCGACGCGCTCGCCCCGGGCGCGGTCGTCGTCTCCGTCGCCGCCGGCGTGACCGCGGCCACGTTCGAGCGGCACCTGCCCGCGTCCGTCGCCGTGCTCCGCTCGATGCCGAACACTCCCGCGGTCGTGGGCCGCGCCGTCACCGGCCTCAGCGCGGGCACGCGGTCCGGCGACGAGGACCTGGCGCTCGTGCGCCGCCTGTTCGAGACGGTCGGCGAGGTGGTCGAGGTGCCGGAGTCGCAGCTCGACGCGCTCTCGACGATCTCCGGCTCGGGGCCCGCCTACGTGTTCCTGCTGATCGAGGAGCTCGTCGCGGCCGCTGTCGCGAAGGGCTTCACTCCGGAGCAGGCGTCGACGATGGTGGTCGGCACGTTCCGCGGCGCGGCCGAGCTGCTCGCGGACTCCGGCGAGGAGCCCGCGGAGCTGCGCCGGCGGGTCACGAGCCCGAAGGGCACCACCGAGCGGGCCGTCGCGGTCCTGCAGGAGGCCGACCTCGCCGCCCTCTTCACGCGGGCGACCGACGCCGCGCTGGCCCGCGCCCGCGAGCTCGCCGCCTCCTGACTCCGCCCTCCTCTCCGCGAGACGCCGCTCGGGTATGCGACGCGCCGGAGCGGGCGTCACGGAGCGGCATCTCGCAGAGGAGGAGGAGGAAGGGGGCGCGGGTCAGGAGCCGAGGGCCGCGAAGCGCTCGATGTCGCTGGGGGTGCCGCTGACCACGATGAGGTCGTGGTTCGAGACGACGGTCTGCTCGGTCGCGTAGGTGAAGGGCTTGCCCGGGCTCTTGACGCCGACGACGGTCACGCGGTGCTTGCGGCGCACGCCCGACTCCGTGAGCGTCAGCCCCCGGATCGGCTTGGGCGGGTACATCTTCGCGAGCACGAAGTCGTCGTCGAACTCGATGAAGTCGAGCATGCGGCCCGAGACCAGGTGCGCGACGCGCTCGCCCGCCTCCGCCTCGGGGTAGATCACGTGGTTCGCGCCGATCCGCTCGAGGATCTTGCCGTGCGAGCGCGAGATCGCCTTCGCCCAGATCTGCGGGATCTTGAGGTCGACGAGGTTCGCAGTGATCAGCACGGACGCCTCGATGGAGGAGCCGACCGCGACGACGGCGACCTGGAAGTCCTGCGCGCCGATCTGCGCGAGGGCGTCGAGCGAGCGGGCGTCGGCCTGCACCGCGTGGGTGACCCGCTCCGACCACTTCTGCACGAGACCGGCGTCGGCGTCGATGGCGAGGACCTCGCGGTCGAGGCGGTCGAGCTGGCCGGCCGTGGCGGCTCCGAAGCGCCCGAGGCCGATCACCAGCACCGGGGCGTCGTACCTGATGCGGTCAACCAACGATGGGCCTCTCTTCCGGTCGTCTGAACAACTGCCTCCGCTGGCTCGCGGCGAGCGCGGCGGCGAGAGTCACGGTACCAACGCGGCCCATGAACATCGTCAGCGCGAGGATGTAGACCCCGGACGGCGGCAGCTCCGCGGTGAGCCCCGTCGAGAGCCCGGAGGTCGCGAAGGCCGAGATCACGTCGAAGAGCACGTGGTCGAGCGAGGCCTTGGTGATGTGCAGGATCAGGACGGACGACACGGCGACCGTCGTCGCGCCCCACAGCACGACCGAGACGGCCAGGCGCAGGACGTCGTTCGGGATCCGGCGGCCGAACGCCTCCATGTCGTTGTTGCCGCGGGCCTCGGCGAAGGCGGCCAGGAACAGGATCGCGAGGGTCGTGACCTTGATCCCGCCGGCCGTGGAGGCCGATCCTCCGCCGATGAACATCAGCATGTCCGTCACGAGCAGGCTCGAGCCGTTGAGGTCGGGGACCGAGATCGTCGAGAAGCCGCCCGACCGCGTCATCGTCGAGAGGAAGAAGGACTGGAAGACGGTGTCTCCCGCATCGAGGCTGCCGAAGGTCCTCGGATTGTCGAACTCGAGCACGATGTAGAGGACGGCCCCGGCGACGAGCAGGATCACGGAGGTGACCAGCGTCAGCTTCACGTGCACCGACCACTTGCGCGGGCGCCGCCAGCCGCGGGAGAAGGCGTAGATGACGGGGAAGCCGATCGAGCCGAGGAAGACGCCGAGCATCAGGATGCCGAGGAACCAGTAGTCGTCCTCGAACGGGGTGAGGCCCGCGGCGTTCGGGGCGAAGCCGGTGTTCGTGAACGCCATCGCGGAGTAGTAGAAGGAGTGCCAGACGGCCTCGCCGATCGGGATCCCGTCGATCAGCATCCGCGGGAACAGCAGCAGCGCGACGATGATCTCGATCGCGGCGGCGCTGATCGCGACGGTGGCGAGCAGCCCGCCGATCTCGCCCAGGCGCACGGCCTGGCCCTCGGCGACGGGGCCGGAGTGGATCCGCAGCGGATTCGAGTCACTGGCGACCATGAGCTTCGCCCGGAGCCCGAGGCGGCGCGAGATCGCCAGGCCCATGATCGAGGCGAGCGTCAGCACTCCCAGAGCGCCGATGTTCACGCCGACGAAGATGATCGAGTGGCCGAACGCCGACCAGTGCGTCGCCATGTCGACCGTCGCGAGGCCGGTCACGCAGATCACCGACATCGCGGTGAAGAAGGCGTCGTGCAGTGGAGTGACGGTGCCCGTGGTGCTCGACACCGGCAGCGAGAACAGCAGGGTGAAGACGAGCACGAGCGCCGAGAAGATGAGGATCGCGAAGCGGGACGGCGAGCGTCCGGCGAAGTCGTCGATGAGGTCGCGGGCCCGCTCGAAACCCGACCAGGGGGAGACGGGCGAGACGCCCACGGGGCTGCGGAACTGCTGCCGAACCACCACGGCGGATCCTCCACTCGATCGCGGCCATGCTACCCGCTCGGTGCCGGGCCCCCGGGGCGCTGACTAGCCTGGGCGCATGGCTGACATCTTCGGGGTGATCGCGGACGGGACCCGCCGGGACATCCTCGCCCTGCTGCTCGAGCAGCGGCGGGACGGCTCGGCCGAGGGCATGAGCGTGTCGCGGATCGTGGCGCGCCTCGAGCTGAGCCAGCCGACCGTCTCCAAGCACCTCAAGGTGCTGCGCGAGACCGGCCTCGTCACGGTGCGCGAGAGCGGACAGCACCGCTTCTACGCGCTCGAGTACGCGCCGCTGGCGGAGGTCGAGGACTGGCTGCTGCCCTTCCTCGCCGAGGACGAGGCGGCCGGCGCCCTGCTCGACGCTCCGACCGCGGCCCGGGCGGAGTCGCTGGGCCGGGCGCTCGCCGAGCGCACCCACCAGGTCAGCACCGTGGTGCAGGACATCCAGCGGGGCGTCAGCGAGGGAGCGACGAAGGTCGCGGAGGCGCTGCGCATCCGCAAGTGAGGGGCGCCGAGGAGCCGGAAACGGTGGAGCCCCGGGTCGTGTAAGCTCGCGGGAGCCAGTTTTTCGTAAGCGGCCGCCCGTCGGGCGGTCGACCCCCTGAACGTTGTGAGGTCTTCGTGGGTTCTGTCATCAAGAAGCGTCGCAAGCGTATGGCGAAGAAGAAGCACCGCAAGCTGCTTCGCAAGACTCGCCACCAGCGTCGCAACAAGAAGTAGGCTCGCGCCTCTTCCCACTCGAGCGTCCGCCCTTCCGGGGTCGGGCGCTCGTCTGCGTTCACGGATCATCCCGGCGGCGCTCGCCGTCTCGGCGCCCGGCGCCGGGGCCGCCGTACACTGACCGCATGGTGGACGTGGAGCTGACGCTCGTGGGCAAGCCGGGCTGTCATCTCTGCGACGACGCGCGGACCGTGGTCGAGCAGGTGGTCGCCGATCTGGGCGGCGAGGCGTCGGTCGCCGTCTCGGAGGTGTCGATCCTCGACGATCCCGAGCTGCACGAGCGCTTCGTCGAGGAGATCCCGGTGGTGCTGATCGACGGGCGCGTGCACACCTTCTGGCGAGTCGATCCCGCGCGGCTCCGGCGGGCCCTCCTCGATCGCGGGTGAGCCTCGACCCGGGCCGTCCGGACGGAAGCACGACCGCGACGTCCCTCTGACGGGGGACAGGACGGCTCGCGATAGCTCGCCTCTCGCCCTTACCCTCGTGAGGGGGGAGTGCGCTCCTCCGTGCGCGGACGCAGATCGTCGCCCGTGGAGGAAGGAACCGCCATGCCGTCATCCCGCCGACTCGCCCTGCCCGCCGCCGCTCTCGCGGCGCTCGTGCTCGGCCTGGCCCTCCCCGGAGCGGCCGTCGCGGCCCCCTCCGCCTCGACGGTCTCGACCACGGTCGAGCAGCCGGCCGCGACGACCATCCCCGGCGTGCCGGAGGATCCCGAGCAGCCGGGCGACGGCGGCTCCGACCCCGTTCCCGGCGTCCCCGAGGAGCCCTCCGTTCCCGGAGTGCCCGAGGAGCCGGCAGAACCCGAGCAGCCCGCGCCCGTCGACCCCGCGCCCGTGGACCCCGCGCCGGTCGATCCGGCACCGGTCGACCCCGCGCCCCAGCAGCCGAGCCAGCCCTCCACCGGCGGCGGATCCACCGGCGGTGGATCGACCGGCGGCGGCTCGACCGGCGGCGGCCAGCAGGGCGGCTCCGGCGGCGGTCAGCAGGGCGGCTCCGGCGGCGGCCAGCCCTCCACCGGCGGCGGATCGTCCTCCGGCGGCTCCGGCTCCGGCGGCGGCACCACCGGCGGAGCGACGTCCGGCGGCACCTCCGGCGGCGGCACCACCTCCGGCACCACCACGTCCGGCACCGCCGGCTCCTCCGGTGCGGGCGCCGTCACTCCGGCGGCGTCGGCCCCCGGACGCACCGAGCTCGGCACCTCGACCGAGGGCGCGAAGCCGGCGGCCGGTGCCGCGACCGCGGACGTCTTCCTCACCCGCGAGCTCGCCGTGCAGCCGGAGGCGCTCACCGTCGAGCTCGCCCGCTTCTACGGCGTCGGCTTCTCGTACACCGGCTTCGCGAGCGGCGAGGCCGTCTCCGCGGTCCTCCGCGACCCGAACGGCACCAAGACCCCGCTGACCCTCGAGGCGGGGAGCGGCACCGCGACCGTGCCGACCGCGCTGATCACCAAGTCGGGCGCCTTCACGGTCGACCTCACGGGCGACCAGGGCTCCGCCGCCAAGGTCGTCTTCCGGCTGGCGCCCTCCACCGGCAACGGCCTCCTGCTCGAGCCGCGCGAGCTCGGCGACGGCAGCACCGAGGCGCCTCGCGGCGCCGTCTGGGGCTTCGACGCCGACGAGGAGGTCGCCGTGGGCGCCTTCGAGACCTCCGGGTCCCGCGCCGACCTGGCCGCCGGCGACGTCGCCGTGCAGTCCGACTCCATCGGCTGGGCCGAGCTGGCGCTGGGCGACGCGGTCATCGCCGACCCCGACCCCTCCGTCTACTGCGTCGTCGCCTTCGGTCGCGAGTCGCACCGCACGGCAGCCGTGACCGTCTCCTACCGTGACAGCGACACCACGGCCGCACCGTGGGAGGCGCAGCAGGTCTGCGGCACCGCGATCAGCGCCGCGCGCACCGCCTTCCTCAGCACGGCCGCCTCGGCGGGACCGGCCGGCATCACGCCGACCACCGCGCTGATGATCGGCGGCGGCGCGGTCGCCGCGTCGCTCGTCGCCTGCGCGGCCGTCCTGGTCGTGATGCGCCGCCGGCGCATGAACACGGACCTCTTCATCGGCGGACCGCTGCCGCGCACGCAGAGCGACTGACGCGTCCGGAGGACGAGGGAAGGCCCGCGGGACGCGATCCCGCGGGCCTTCCCTCGTCCTCTCCCGGCGCTCAGCCGGCCGCGGTGAAGCGGAGGAGGATCGTCCGCGCCTCCGGCCGCAGCTGGAAGTCAGGCCACACGTCCGGACCGCACGCGCGGGAGCCCAGGCCGTGCTGGGCGGCGTCGATCACGAGGACCGCGCGCTCCGACGCCGGCAGCTCGTGCGGGTGCGCGGCGGCCGTGATCTCCTGCGGCGTGTGCCTCGCCAGGGTGAAGCCGGGGAGGCGCCCGTGCAGGTCGCGCGCGGCTTCGATGCGGAGCCGGGGCGAGCCCGCCTCCGTCAGCGTCAGCTCGCGCACGCTGCTGCGGTGACCGCTCTCCTGCGGGCGGGCGTACGGAGTCGTCAGCCGGTCCATCTCCGCCGTGAAGCGCCCCACCCGCGCGGCCCGGAGGCTGTCGGGGTAGGACTCGAGCGGGCCGGTGCCGAACCACTCCGCGCCGTCGATCGACGCGGGCATGTCGATCCGGATGCCCAGCCGCGGCCAGACGGAGTCCCAGCCCCGGGTCGGCACGAGGTCGACGCGGAGGACCGTGCTCTCCCCGTCGACGCTCCAGCGCTCCTCCATCAGGAGTCCCGCATCGAGGTCCGCGGCCGAGAAGCGGGTCACGCGGCGGAGCCCGGCGGAGGCGTCCACCTCCTGCACGCGGCCGACCAGGCGGTCGAGTCCGGCCTCGCGCCAGCGGGCGGCGGAGGAGGGGGCCGGCATCCCGCGGCCGTCGCCGTCGTACGGGTCGCCGGTGACGTAGCCGGGGAAGCCCGCGCCCTCGTCGTTGTCGGTCGGGGCGCGCCAGAGCTCGGTGCGCGGTCCGTCGACGGGCAGGCCGGCGAGGGAGGCGAGCCGGCCGTCGCGGAACCGCGCGACTCCGAGCGCGCCGCCCTCGAGGGGCGGAGCGGCGCGGACGGCGCGGGTCCACGCGGGCACCGCCGACGACGCGGCGAGGAGGTGCTGACCGGTGGAGAGCACGTGGCCCTCCTCCGCCCAGGCGGTCGGGGCGTCGAGGACCGCGTCGACGGTGAGCCAGGTCTCGCCGCCGGGGCGCACCTCGAGCGGGGGGAGCTCCACGTGGACGGCGTCGCCGGCCGCGATGACCGGGGCGTCGAGCACTCCCTCCGCGGTGACCCGCCCGTCCCGCTCGACCCGCCACGCGAAGCGCAGATCGGCGGTGGAGGCGTCGTGCCGGCGGTTCTCGATGACGACGCCGTCGCCGCGGACCGTGAGGCGCACCGGAGCGACGATCTGCTTCCACTCGAACAGGCCCGGGCTGGGCGTGCCGTCGGAGAGCACCATGCCGTCCATCACGAAGTTGCCGTCGTGCACCACCTCGCCGAAGTCGCCGCCGTACGCGTAGTACTCGACGCCCTCCGGCGTGCGCGCCCGCAGGCCGTGGTCGCGCCACTCCCAGACGAAGCCGCCGTGCAGCCGCGGGAAGCGGTCGACGAGGTCCTCGTACTGGTCGATCGCTCCCGGGCCGTTGCCCATCGCGTGCACGTACTCGCAGAGCAGGAAGGGCTTGGAGCGCTGCCGAGCGGACTCGCCGGGGGAGCAGCCGAGGAGCGGAGTGAGCGAGCCGTCGGTGCCGATCCGCTCGGTCTCGGGGATCGAGGAGTACATCCGCGAGTACACGTCGGTGTACGCGCCGGTGTAGTCGCCCTCGTAGTGGACGGGGCGCTCGGGGTCGCGGCCGTGCACCCAGGCGGACATCGCGGCGAGGTTCGCGCCGGTGCCCGCCTCGTTGCCGAGGGACCAGAGCACGATGCTCGGGTGGTTCTTGTCGCGCTCGACGGTCCGCTCGATGCGGTCGAGGTAGGCCTCTCGCCAGGCGGGGTCGTCGCTGGGGTTGCCCGCCCAGCCGACCCGCTCGAAGCCGTGGGTCTCGAGATCGCACTCGAGGACCACCCAGAAGCCGAGCTCGTCGGCGAGATCGAGCAGACGGGGATGCGGCGGGTAGTGGCTGGTGCGGATGGCGTTCACGTTGAAGCGCTTCATCATCGCGAGGTCCTCGCGGGCGGAGTCCTCGTCGAACGCTCGACCGCGGTCGGGGTGCGTCTCGTGGCGGTTGACTCCATGGAAGACGACGCGCTCGCCGTTGACCAGGAAGCGGTCGCCGCGGATCTCGACCGTGCGGAAGCCGAGCCGCAGCGAGACCGTCTCACCGGCGGAGGCGAGCGTCGCGTCGTAGAGGCGCGGAGCCTCCGCCGACCACGGCTCGACCTCGGGGACCTCGATCGCGGCGATCTCCTCCGCTGAGGCCCAGACCGTCTCGATCCCGAGCCCGGGCACGCGCAGCGTCAGCGGGAACGCGTCGGCCGCGGCGGTCACCTCCGCCTCGATCCGGCCCGCGCCGCCGGCGAAGGAGGAGCGCAGCCACACGTCCTCGATCCCGCCGACGGGGCGCGCGAGCAGGTGCACCGAGCGGAAGATCCCCGGCAGCCACCACTGGTCCTGGTCCTCCACGTAGCTCGAGGCCGACCACTGGTGCACGCGGACCACGACGAGGTTCTCGCCCGGGCGGACGACGCCGGTGACGTCGAACTCCTGCGCGAGCCGGCTGCCGGAGCCGATCCCGATCTCGACGCCGTTGACCCAGACGCGGTAGCGGGACTCGACCCCGTCGAAGCGCAGGACGACCGCCTCGGCGGAGTCCCACTCCTCCGGGACCACGACGGTGCGGCGGTAGTCGCCCGTCGGGTTCGCGTCCGGAACGAACGGCGGCTCGGTCGGGAACGGGAACTGCACGTTCGTGTAGGCCGGCAGTCCGTAGCGCCCGTCGCCCTGCAGCACCCAGTGCGAGGGCACCGGCATCAGGTCCCAGCCGGAGTCGTCGAACGACTCGTCCCCGACGGCGTCCACGCCCTCGCCCTCCGGCAGCACGCCGGCGCCGCCCGGGGTCCCCGGAGCGGCGGGGAGCAGGCGGAAGCGCCACTCCCCGTCCAGCGGGAGCGCCGGGGCGTCGGTGTGCAGCCACGAGCGGGGAGCCCGGCGGCGGCCGGAGCCCGGTCCGGTGTCCGTCAGGTAGTGGGAGGTCGTCGGGGGAGTCGTCACTTCACGGAGCCTTCCGTCAGGCCGCCGCGCCAGAAGCGCTGCAGCACGATCATGGCGATGCCGAGCGGGATGATCGACAGCAGGACGCCGCCGGTCGTCAGCTCGTAGAACTCGGGCAGGCGGTCGACCTGTCCGAGCCAGTTGTTCAGTCCCAGTGTGATCGGGAACAGGTTCGTGTCCGAGAGCATCACCAGGGGCAGGAAGTAGTTGTTCCAGATCCCGACCAGCTGGAAGAGGAACACGGTGACCAGCGCGGGAGTCAGGATGCGCAGCCCGAGCGTGTGGAAGATCCGCAGCTCCCCGGCGCCGTCGATGCGCGCCGCCTCGATGATCGCGGTGTCCACGGTCGCCTGAGCGTAGATCCGGCAGAGGAACAGCCCGAACGGCGAGACGAGCGAGGGGATCAGCACGCTCCAGTAGGTGTTCGCGATGCCCATCTGGCTGAAGAGCAGGAACAGCGGCAGAGCGGTCGCGGTGCCCGGCACCAGGACGCCCGCGAGGATCGTCCCGAACACGAGCCTGCTGCCGCGGAACTCGTACTTGGCCAGCGCGTAGCCGCCCGCCGCGGCGAGGTAGGTCGCGAGCAGGGCGCCCACTCCGGCGTAGAGGACGGAGTTGAGGAACCAGCGGACGAAGATGCCGTCGCCGTAGGTCAGCACCTGCGTCAGGTTGTCCCAGAGCGCGAACGTCGGGGCGAACCAGAAGCCGTAGGTGGCGAAGAGGTCCTCGGTCGTCTTGGTCGCCGCGACGACGACCCAGTAGACGGGGATGAGGAAGTAGACCGCCACGACGACGAGGATCGCGGTGACGATGATGGTCGAGGCGCGGTTGCGGCCGGCCGAGCGGTCGGGCCCGCGTCCGGCCTTCACGGGGCGGTCGGCGGTGACGACTCCGGTGGTCGTGGTCGGCGGGGTCTCGGTGCGGCTCATGACGACCTCCTGTTCGAGATCGAGAGGAACGTGAAGGAGAGCAGGAACGCGACCAGCGCGATCAGGACGGCCTGGGCGGCGGCGACGTTGTAGTCGTTGTAGGCGAAGGCCGTGGTGTACGCGCTGAGGTTCGGCGTGTACTGGCTGTCGATCGCCGGAGCGACCGTCTTCAGCACCTGCGCCTCGGCGAACAGCTGGAGCGTTCCGATGATCGAGAAGATCGTCGTCAGCACCAGCGCGGGGCGGATGAGCGGCAGCTGGATGCTGCGGGCGACGCGCCAGGTGGAGGCGCCGTCGACCTTCGCCGCCTCGTAGAGCTCGACCGGGATCGCCTTGAGCTGGGCGACGATGATCAGCATGTTGTAGCCGGTGTAGCTCCAGAGCGAGATGTTCGCGATCGACCAGAGCACCGTGTCCGCACCGAGGAAGTCGGGCTGGAGCCCGACCACGTTCGCCGCGTCGATGAGCGGGCTGAGGCCGGGCACGTAGAGGAACGACCACAGGATCGTCGCGATCACTCCGGGCACTCCGTAGGGGAGGAAGTAGGCCGCCCGGAAGAAGCCGGGGAACTTCGCCGACGCCGACTCGAGCATCAGCGCGAGGACGGTGCAGAGGGCGATCATCACCGGCACCTGGACGACGCCGAAGAGGAACATCCGCCCGATGGAGGCGATGAAGTTGCCGTCGGCGAGGGCCTGCGCGTAGTTGTCGAAGCCCGCGAACCCGCTGGTGACCCCGGCCTCGCCGAAGAGGCCGGAGCGCGTCACCTTCGTGAAGCTGGAGCCGACGGCGACGACGATCGGGACGATGAACGTGAGGACGAACAGGGCCAGGAAGGGTCCGAGGAGGATCCACGGGGCGCGGGCGACCGCGCGGCTGCGCCGGGGCGCGCCCGGCGTCCGCGTGGTGGCCGCGACCGCGGCGGCGGCGGGGGAGGTCGTGGTGGTCATGCGGAGGCCCTCCTGATGCTCAGGCCCTTGTTCTCGAAGACCGTGATGATCTGCTGCTCCGCCTCGGCGACCGCGTCCACGAGCGAGAGCCCGGACGCCTTCTTCCGGAAGCCGTCGCTGAGGATGTTGAAGGACTGCTGCGTGACGGGCCACCAGGACCAGTCGGGGTTCTGCTCCTTCGATGCGGGCACGAGGACGTCCTCGTTGTAGTTCTGCCCGCTGAAGAAGTCGCTCGGACCCTTGCGGGCCGTGCCGATCTCGCCGACCGCGGGAGACCAGCCGATGCCGCTGTTGGCGATCATCGCGTCGATGCCCTCCTGCGTGGTGGTCATCCAGACGGCGAACTCGATCGCCTCCTCCGGGTGCTTGCTGCTCGAGAACACCGCCGCAGTCGATCCGCCGAGGAAGCTCGAGCCGAAGCCGGTGTCGCCCCAGACGGGCATGGGAGCAGCGCGCCACTTGCCCGCGCCTCCGCTGACCCCCTCGATCAGGGCGTCGCCCCAGCTGCCGGTGGCGCAGGAGGCTATGCCGCCCTTCGCCGCGGCCGCGAACCACGCGGGGGAGTAGGCGCCGTAGCCGGTCTGCACCAGGTCCTGGTCGATGGCCGTGTCGAAGAAGGAGGCGACGCGCGTCGTGGCGTCGTCGGTCATGTCGATGACCCAGCCGTCCTCCTCCGGGCGCAGCCACTGCGCACCGGCCTGCGTCGCGAACGCGGCGAAGACCGAGGCGTCGGCGAGCGGGAAGCAGTCGATGTAGGAGCCGGCTCCGCGCAGCTCCGTCGCCACCGCAGCCCAGTCGTCCCAGGTCGTCGGCGGCTCCGCACCCACCTTCCCCAACACCTCGGGCTGGTAGAAGAGCGCCATCGGGCCGCTGTCCTGAGGGATGCCGTAGACGCCGCCCGTGTAGCTGACCTGGCCCCAGAGCGTGGGGTCGTACAGGTCGCGGTACTGCTCGACGCCGTACCGGGTGAGGTCGACCAGGCCGTTGACGAGCATGAACTCGGGGACGGAGCGGATCTCGACCTGGCCGAGGTCCGGCCCGCCGCCCGCGGCGAGGGCCGAGTAGAGCTTCTGGTACCCGCCCGCGTTGCCGCCGGGGATCCAGACGGCCTCGACCTGGATCTCGGGGTGCGAGGCGTTCCAGACGTCGCAGACCTTCTGCAGGTCCTTCAGCCAGCCCCAGTACTGCAGGCGGACCGGGCCGGTGGCCGGGGCGATCGTCGGCGCCGTGTTGACCGAGACGGTGCCCGGTGTCGCGCAGGCCGTCAGGCTCCCGAGTGCCGCGGTGCCGAGACCGGCGGCGATGAGCTGTCTCCGGGTGAACGGATGCATCTTCCCTCACTTCGTCGTGGTGGAGAGCCGGGGAGTCTCACCCGGCGATGATCGGGACGCTACCACGAATTCGAGTAGGTACTCGAAATTGGCGGCACTGCTCCTCCGCCGCCGCTACGCTGGCCGTTCGAGGGGCACGGCGAGGTGCCTCCAGTGCTGAGGAGGGGTCGATGGCGGAGGCGACGAGGCGACGCGGCCCGTACGCGAAGTCGGCCGAGCGCCGCCGCGCCATCATCGAGGCCGCCCACCAGGTCTTCGCCGCACGGGGCTACGCCCGCGGCTCCCTCCAGGAGGTCGCCGACCGCGTCGGGCTCAGCCAGACGAGCCTCTTGCACTACTTCCCGTCGAAGACCGACCTGCTCTTCGCGGTCCTCGAGCACCGCGACCTGATCACGGGCGACGGTTCCTCGCCGCCGGACCCGGAGGAGGGGCTGGTCGCCGGCATCCTGCGGCAGACCCGCTACAACGAGACGGCGCCCGGAGTGATCGAGCTGTACGCCGTGCTCTGCGGCGAGTCGACGACGCAGGAGCACCCGGGGCGCGACTTCTTCGCCGCGCGGTTCCGCCGGCTCCGCAGCGAGTACACGGCCGAGCTGCGCGAGCTCCAGGCCGCCGGGCGCCTCCGCGAGGGGTCCGATCCGGAGCGGGTGGCGGCGTCGATCATCGCGCTCTGGGACGGCGTGCAGCTGCAGTGGCTGCTCGAGCGCGACGCGGTGGACATGGTGGCGTGCCTGGCCGACTACCTCGACCTCGTGGTGCTGCCGGCTCCCTAGCCGCTGGCGCGAGGGAACCCCGGCCCGTCGAGGGGACCCGCCGTCCGCGGCGGTCTCGATGGTCCGGGGTTCCCTCGACCGTGGTGCGCGCCTAGGGCAGCAGGCGGGTCGGGCCGCGGAACAGGTAGGTGACCTCGCGGAGGTTCGCCTGGTTCAGCATCAGCATGATCACGCGCGAGAGGCCCATGCCGAAGCCGCCGTGCGGCGGGACGCCGTAGCGGAAGAAGTCGAGGTAGAACTCGAGCTCCTCCGGGTCCAGGCCCTTCTCGCGGGCCTGCTCGACGAGGACGTCGACGCGGTGCTCGCGCTGGGCTCCGGTCGAGATCTCGACGCCGTTGTAGATGAGGTCGTAGCTGTTGGTGATCGTCCCGTCGCCCTCGCGGCGCATGTGGTAGAACGGCCGGATGCTCGACGCGTAGTCGGTGAGGAACACGAAGTCGTGCCCGAACTCCTCCTGCACGTAGGCCGCGATGCGGCGCTCGCCCTCGGGGTCCATGTCGTCGTCGGCGCGGGGCACCTCGTAGCCGCGCTCGGCGACGATGCGCTTGGCCTCGGCGAGCGGGATGCGCGGGAACGGCGTGGTCGGGACGGTCAGGTCGATGTCGAAGAGCGCCTTGACCTCGGCGCCGTGCTTCTCGACGACGGCGGTGAGGCCGGCGACCATCAGCTGCTCGTGCAGCTCCATGACGTCCTCGTGCGAGTCGATCCAGGAGACCTCGGCGTCGACGCTCGTGAACTCGGTCGCGTGACGCGAGGTGAAGCTGGGGTCGGCGCGGAAGGCGGGGCCGACCTCGAAGACCTTGCCGAAGCCGGCGGGCTGCGCCATCTGCTTGAAGAACTGGGGGCTCTGCGCCAGGTAGGCCTTCGTCTCGAAGTACTCGACCTCGAAGAGCTCGGCCCGCGACTCCGAGGCGCTCGCCATGAGCTTCGGGGTGTGGATCTCGATGAAGTCGTGCTCGATCCAGTACGTGCGCAGCGCGTGCTCGAACGTGGTCTGCACACGGGCGATGAGGTTCTGCTCGGGACGGCGCAGGTCGAGGAAGCGCCAGTCCATGCGCTTGTCGATGCCGGAGTCGGGCGCGATCGGCGCCTCCGGGATCGACGCGGCGACGACCTCGAGCGTCTCGAGCTTGACCTCGATGCCGCCGAGCTTCACGCGCTCGTCGTGCTTGAGCGCGCCGGTGACGGTGATGAAGGAGCCCTGGGCGAGGCCGGAGATCTCCTCGGTGATCGCGAGGCGCGCAGCCGACGCGTCGTCGCCCTCGACCGCCTCGCGCACGGCCGGGTTCACCAGCTGCACGGCACCCGACTCGTCGCGCAGGACGACGAACTGCACCTTCTTCTGGTCGCGCACGGTCTCGACCCAGCCGGACACGCGGACGGGTCCGTCCTCGAGCGCGGCGAGCTTCTTGACAGTGGTTCGGGGGAGGCGGGTCTCGTCGGTCACGGTAGGGGAGTCTACTCGGGGGCCGCCGGGCGGCGACGGGTAGCGTCGGAGCATGAGCACCGCACTGATCACCGGCGCGTCCTCCGGCATCGGCCTCGCCTTCGCCCGGGCGTTCGCGCGCCGCGGCTGGAGCCTCGTCCTCGTCGCCCGCAGCGAGCAGCGCCTCCAGGAGGCGGCGGTCGGACTGCGCGGCCTCGGCGCCGCGGCGGTCGAGGTCCTGCCCGCGGACCTCGGCGACCGCGAGCAGGTCGAGCGCGTGCGCGCGCTGCTCGTCGATCCGGGCCGGCCCGTCCGCGTCCTCGTCAACAACGCCGGCTTCGGGATCGACGGGACCTTCGCCGAGCCGGACGTCGCCGCTCAGGACCACGCCTTCGAGGTGATGGTGCGCTCGGTCGCCGTGCTCTCGGGTGCGGCGGCCGAGGCGATGACCGCCCGCGGTCGCGGCGCGATCCTCACGGTGTCGAGCGTCGCGGGCTTCGTGCACCTCGGCCCCTACTCCGCGGTGAAGGCGTGGGCGACCGCCTTCGCGCAGTCGCTGGCCGTCGAGCTGCGCGGCACGGGCGTCCGCTCGGCCGCGCTCTGCCCGGGCTGGGTGCGCACCGAGTTCCACGAGCGGGCGGCGATGGACACCTCCTCCATCCCCTCCTTCCTCTGGCTCGATGCGGACGCGGTGGTGGAGGAGTTCCTCCGCGACGTCGCGCGCGGTTCCGTCGTCTCAGTGCCGTCGGTGCGCTTCGGAGTCCCGATGGCCGTGGTGCGGCATCTGCCCGGACCGCTCGTGCGGCGGCTGTCGGCGGCGGTCTCGGCGCGGCGCTGAGGCTCCGCTCAGGTCCGGCTCAGGCGACCCTTTTCCCGGCGTTCCTCCACGCCGCGTTCCGTACACTTGACGCTCGTGGTTGCCGATCAGATCCATCTCGTGCGGCACGGCGAGGTGTTCAACCCCGACCGGGTCCTCTACGGGCGACTCCCGAACTTCCGGCTCTCGGATCTGGGCCACCGCATGGCCCGCTCCGCCGCCGACGACCTGCTCGAGCGCCGGCGCCACGTCACGGCGCTGATCGCCTCGCCGCTCCAGCGCACGCAGGAGTCCGCGCAGCCGATCTCGCAGGCGTTCGAGCTCGAGATCCGCACCGATGAGCGGGTGATCGAGCCGAGCAACCGCTTCGAGGGGAAGTCCCTCGCCGCGCGCAGCTCCGCCCTGCGGAACCCCAAGCACTGGCCCTGGCTCCGCAACCCCTTCGAGCCCAGCTGGGGCGAGCCGTACCTCTCCATCTCGGCGCGGATGTACGCGGCGATCGAGTCGGCGTGGGAGAGCACGGAGGAGGGCGACGCCGCGATCGTCAGCCACCAGCTCCCCATCTGGACGGTCCACCGCGCCCTCGCCGGCGAGCGCCTCTTCCACGATCCGCGCAAGCGCCGCTGCGCGCTCTCGAGCATCACGACCCTCGAGCGGCGCGGGGACGGCTTCGTCGAGGTCGGCTACTCCGACCCGGCCGCCGGCCTGCAGGGCCTGGCCACCGACGTGGGAGCGGTCTGATGCGCCGGACGGGGCGGCTCCGCGCAGCGGGCGTCCTCGCGCTGGCCGCCGCGCTCGCGCTGACGGGCTGCTCCGAGGATCCGCTCGCCGACCAGTACCGCAACGGCAGCAACAAGGGCTACATCTCGGGGGACGGCACCGTCACCGAGATCGCCGCCGCCGACCGGGACGACCCCATCGTCTTCTCCGGCACCGACGAGACCGGCGCCACCATCGACTCCGCCGACCTCGCCGGGCAGGTCGTCGTCGTCAACTTCTGGTACGCCAGCTGCGCCCCGTGCCGCGCCGAGGCCGCTGACCTCGAGACGGTGAACACGGAGTTCGCCGACAAGGGCGTGTCGTTCGTCGGCGTCAACGTGCGCGATCAGGCCCCCACCGCGGCCGCCTTCGCCGAGACCTTCGGGCTCGGCTACCCCTCCATCGTCGACACGGACTCGTCAGTGCAGCTCGCCTTCACCGGCACCGTCCCGCCCAACGCCGTGCCCACGACGCTCGTCCTCGACAGGGAGGGGCGCGTCGCGTCGCGCATCCTCGGCCAGCTCCAGGAGGCGTCGATCCTCTCGACCCTCGTGGGCGACACGCTCGCCGAGGGGGAGTAGCGGCGTGGGCGACATCGTCGTCAGCGGTCAGCTCCTGCTGGCCGTGCCGATCGCGCTCCTGGCCGGGCTCGTGTCCTTCGCGTCGCCCTGCGTGCTCCCGCTGGTGCCCGGCTACCTCGCCTACGTCGGCGGATTCACCGACGCCGACGAGCGCGCGGCACGCGGACGCCGCCGGGTCGTGCTGGGGGTGCTCCTCTTCGTGCTCGGATTCTCGCTGGTGTTCGTCCTCTACGGGGCGGCGGCGGGCACGGTCGGCTTCTGGCTGCGCCAGTACACCGACCTGATCACCCGCGTCCTCGGGCTCGTCGTGATCGCGATGGGGCTCGTCTTCATCGGGCAGTTCTCGTTCCTCCAGCGCACGCTCCGACCCGGGATCCGTCCCGCCACCGGGCTGATCGGAGCGCCGCTGCTCGGCATCGTCTTCGGCGTCGGCTGGACGCCCTGCCTCGGCCCGACGCTGAGCTCGATCCTCGCCCTCAGCTACGGCGTGGGCTCGCCCTGGCGCGGCGCCCTCCTCGCCCTGGTCTACTGCCTCGGACTCGGCATCCCCTTCCTCCTCGTCGCCTTCGGCTTCAGCTGGGTGACCAGCACGCTCGCCTTCGTGAAGCGCCACATCCGCGTGGTCAACATCCTCGGCGGCGCCGCCCTCGTCCTGATCGGAGTCCTGATGGTCACGGGCATCTGGAACACCCTCGTCTACGGATCCCTCTCGGCGGTGATCGATGGCTTCCAGCCGGCGATCTGAGCCCGAGGAGAGCACGCGCCGCCCCGACGAGGCCGCGCAGCGGAGGACGGACGCCTCCTTCCGCCCCGCCGACCACTACGACTCCGACGGCACCGTCACGCAGCCGGCGCTCGGGTTCACCGGCTGGCTCCGCTGGATGTGGCGCCAGCTCACCAGCATGCGCACGGCGCTGTTCCTGCTGCTGCTGCTGGCGATCGCGGCGGTCCCCGGATCGCTCGTGCCGCAGCGCTCCTCCGACCCCAACGGCGTGACCCAGTACTTCGTCGACAACCCCGACCTCGCGCCCCTGCTCGACAGGGTGCAGGCGTTCGACACCTACACCTCCGCCTGGTTCTCGAGCATCTACCTGCTGCTGTTCATCTCCCTGATCGGCTGCATCGTCCCGCGCACGCGTCACCACTTCCAGGCGATGCGATCGCGGCCGCCGCGCACCCCGGCGCGCCTGCAGCGCCTCGCCGGCTACACCGTCCGCGAGGTCGAGGGCGCGACGGAGGAGGAGGCCGTCGCCTCCGCCCACTCCGTCCTGCGCCGGGCGGGCTACCGCGTCGAGCGCTACGACGACCCGCGCGGCCGCTGGTCGAGCGTCTCGGCCGAGCGCGGCTACCTCCGCGAGACCGGCAACCTGGTCTTCCACTCCGCCCTGGTCGGCATCCTCGTCGCCGTCGGAGTGGGCGGCGGATTCGGCTACAGCGGGCAGCGCGTGCTGGTCGAGGGCTCCCAGGGGTTCGCGAACAACCTCGCGGCCTACGACTCCTTCAACCCCGGTCGCTTCTTCGACAGCAGCCAGCTCGACCCGTACCAGCTGACCCTCGACAGCCTCGACGTGAAGTACGAGGAGCAGAACCAGTCGGCGCTCGGCCAGCCCGTCGACTTCACCGCGAACGTCACGACCTCCGAGCGCGGCGGGCGCACCGAGGACCGCACGATCAAGGTCAACGACCCGCTCGCGATCGGCGGCACGAACGTCTACCTCCTCGGCAACGGCTACGCCCCGACGATCACGGTCCGGGATCCCTCCGGCCGGGCGATCTTCACCGACTCGGTGCCGTTCCTCCCGCAGGACGCGAACCTGACCTCCGTCGGCGTCGTGAAGGTGCCGGACGGGCTCTCCGAGCAGCTGGGCCTCACCGGCTTCTTCTACCCGACGCAGGACACGCTGGCCTCCGGGGCGTCGACCTCGATCTTCCCCGACCTGCAGTACCCCGTGCTCTCGCTGAACGTCTTCTCGGGCGACCTCGGCCTCGACGGGGGAGTGCCCACATCCGTCTACGTGCTCAACACCGACTCGCTGACCCGGCTCACCGGCGGCACCACCGGCGTCGCGCCGATCACCCTCAAGCCCGGCGACACGGCCGAGCTCCCGAACGGGCTCGGCAGCGTGACCTTCGACAACACGGGCGCCGACCCGACGCGGATCGGCACCGACAGCGTCAAGCGCTTCGCCTCGTTCGACATCCACCACGACGCGACCCAGGGCTGGGTGCTGCTCTTCGCGATCCTCGTGCTCGCCGGACTCCTCACCTCGCTGTTCGTCCCGCGGCGCCGCGTGTGGGTGAAGGCGACCGCCCAGGACGACGGCGGCCTCCTCCTCGAGTACGCGGGACTCGCCCGCGGCGAGGACCCCCAGCTGGTGCGCGCCGTGCGGACGATCGCCGACCGGCACGCCCCGCTCGACTGACCCGCCTCCCGGACGCCCCTCCACAGCCGTCGCCCGGCTGGGCAGGGGCCGAGTCTGTGCAAGCGCGAAGGGGCGGGCGGGGCGGCGAGCGATTACCCTGAGGATGTGATCGCGACCCTCTCGCAGTACTCGGTGCTGTGCCTCTCCTCCGCCATGGGCATCTACGCCATGGCGTTCGTCTTCTTCGCGATCGACCTCGCCCGCCGCGCCTCCCTGGCCGACGGCGAGTCGATCGAGGTCGTGCAGGAGGCGGAGCGCGTCGCCTCCGCGGCCGCCGCCGACCGCGCGGCCAGCGGCAAGGCCACCGTCGCCGCCGCAGGCTCCGGACGCACAGCGACTCTCTCCCGCATCGGCAGCCGCGTCGAGGACGAGGTCTACCGCGCCCCCGCCCGCTCGAAGACCATGCGCATCGGGTTCTCGCTCACGCTCCTCGGCTTCGTGCTGCACCTCGGCGCGACCGTCCTCCGCGGCGTCGCCGCCGGCCGCGTCCCCTGGGCGAACATGTACGAGTTCTCGATGACCGGGACGCTCATCATCATCGGCGTCTTCCTCGCCGTCCAGCTGCGCTGGGACCTCCGCTTCCTCGGAGCGTTCATCACCGGTCTCGTCCTGGTGCTCCTCGGCATCGCGACCGTCAACTACTACGTCGCCGTCGTCCCGCTCCCGCCGGCACTCCAGTCCTACTGGCTGGTCATCCACGTGCTCGTCGCGATCCTCGGCACCGCGTTCTTCGCCCTCGGCTTCGCGCTCTCGGTCACCCAGCTCCTCCAGGCCCGCCGCGAATCCTCCGGCGACAGCCCCCGCTCGGTCCTCCGCTTCCTGCGCACCCTGCCCAGCTCCCTCACCCTCGAGAACCTCGCCTACCGCGTCACGATCCTCGGCTTCATCCTCTGGACCTTCACGCTCATCGCCGGCGCCGTCTGGGCAGAGAAGGCCTGGGGCCGCTACTGGGGCTGGGACACCAAGGAGGTCTGGACCTTCATCATCTGGACCATCTACGCCGGCTACATCCACGCCCGCGCCACCCGCGGCTGGCGCGGCACCCCCTCCGCCTGGCTCGCCATCGTCGGCTTCGCCGCCGTCATGTTCAACTTCGGCGTCGTCAACGTGTTCTTCAAGGGACTCCACGCCTACTCCGGCCTCGACACCGGCATGTGATCGGCGGGGCCTGGCGGGGTCCCTCGCGGCGTTGTCGGCGACGAACGTAGCGCCGCTACGCCCGACGCCTCCGCCTTGCGATCGACCCCACCAGGCCCCGCCGACCGCCCACCAGGACGCGCACTGGGGACGGCTCCGCGTCGCGTTCGCCGCGGGAGGGCCTCCGCTTCGCGGTCGGGTCTGGGTGGGCTCCGCTTCGCGGTCGCCGTGGGGGAGTGCTCCGCTTCGCGGTCGCGGTGGTGGATGGGCTCCGCTTCGCGGTCGGGTCTGGGTGGGCTCCGCTTCGCGGTCGCCGAGGTGGGTGGGCTCCGCTTCGCGATCGCCGTGGGGGAGCGCTCCGCTGCGCGGTCGGGTTCTGGGGAGCTGCGCTTCGCGGGAGGGCGGGGGGACGGCGGTCGACGGGACATGCTGATCGAGTAGTGAGCAGCGCGAGTATCGAGATCCCCTGACACGAACGTTCGGAGCGAGCCTGTCGAGTTCCCGCGTACGGAAGCGCCGGGTCGGTGCGTGCTGATCGAGGAACGGGCGTGTCGGGGCCGGGGGCACGGACGGGCTTCGGGTGGCCCCGCGCGGGTCAGACGGCGGTGACGACGGCGATGAGGTGGGGGGCGAAAGGGGCGTCGAGGGCGAGGACGATGCGGGTGCGGGCGTCGAAGGGGTGGACGCCGCGGTAGATGCCGCGGAGGTCGGCGACGGTCTGGCCGCGGCCGGGGCCGTGGGTGGCGTCGACAGTGACGTGGACGCGCGGGGCGGAGGTGAGGGCGACGGCATCGACGGCGATCGCGGCGGCCATCGGGTCGTGCATGGCAGCGGTGCGCTCGCCGAAGTGGCCGACATAGAAGTCGAAGTAGAAGTCGAGCGCCTGCCCGATGGCCTGCGCGAGGGGATCGGGCGACGCGAGCAGGACGGCGCGGTCCTCCTCCGTCAGCAGGTGCCGCATGGTCACGTCCAGGGGCACGAGCGTCAGATCCCAGTCGGCCGCGACGACCTCGGCGGCGGCCGCAGGGTCATGCCAGATGTTGGCCTCCGCCACGGCGGTCACGTTGCCGGGGACCAGCGCGGCTCCGCCCATCACCGTCACCGAGTGGACGAGGGACGCGATCTCCGGGTGCGCACGGAGGGCGAGCGCGAGATTCGTCAGCGGGCCGATCGCGACCAGCCGCAGCTCGCCCTCGTGCTCGCGGGCGAGACGGAAGAGGAGGTCGGCCGGATCCTCGTCGACCGGCTCGCCGCCCTCGGGCAGCGCGACCCCGCCGATGCCGTCGTCGCCGTGCACGTGCGGAGATCCGCCGGCGTAGTCCTCCTCGAGGAAGTGGTGCGCCCCCACGGCGACCGGCACGTCGTCGCGGCCGGCCAGCGCGAGCAGGCCGAGGCTGTTGACGGCGGCCCGGCGGGCGTCGGTGTTGCCGCTGACCGTGCTGATCCCGACGAGGCGGGCCCGGGGCGAGCGGAGGAGGTACGCCAGAGCGAGCGAGTCGTCGATGCCGGTGTCGCAGTCGAGGAAGACGGGGACGGTCGATGCGCTCACGGTGCTCCGATGCTCGAGGGTGGGGGACGCGTCGGGCACCGGCGGCCGACGCTCCCATTCTGCCGCTCCTCCGACGCGGCGCCCGCCGCCGACGATCAGAGCAGCGCGTAGGAGTCGCGGAGCCGCGCCCGCCACCAGGCGAGCCGCTCCGGTGACACGGCGTGACGGGAGAGGAGCTCCTCCGAGGCCTCCACGCGGCCGACGGGGATGCCGCCGTCGACCGGCCGCAGCGGCCGCTCCGTGACGTCCGCGGCGAGGAGGGACGCGGTGCCGAGTCCGCAGTCGAAGGGCAGCTCGGGGAGCGCCGCGGCCAGGGCGGCGCCCATGGCGAGTCCGACCGAGCTGTCGATCGCGCTCGAGACCACCGCCGGCAGCCCCGCCTCGGCGACGAGGGCCAGCGCCCGGCGCGTCCCCCCGAGCGGCTGGACCTTCACGACCAGCAGGTCCGCGGCTCCGGCCCGGGCGACGGCGAGTGGATCGGCGGCCTTGCGGACGCTCTCGTCGGCGGCGATCGGGATGCCCATGTACTTCACCCGGTAGCGCAGCTCCGCCAGCTCGTCGACGCTCGCGCACGGCTGCTCGACGTACTCGAGGTCGGACTCCGCGAGGGCGTGGACGGCGTGCTCGGCCTCGTCGAGGTTCCAGCCGCCGTTCGCGTCCACGCGGATCCGGCCCTCCGGACCGAGCAGGCGGCGGACCTCGACGACCCGGGCCACGTCGTCGGCCAGCGTCTGGCCGCGCTCGGCGACCTTCACCTTCGCCGTGCGGCAGCCGTGGTAGCTCGCGAGCACGGCGGCGACCTCGTGCGGTGCGACGGCCGGGATGGTCGCGTTCACCGGGATGCGGTCGCGCAGCGGTGCCGGCTGCTCGCTCCAGCCGTAGTCGATCGCCGCCCGGAGCCACGCCGCCGACTCCTCTGCGCCGTACTCGAGGAAGGGCGAGAACTCGGTCCAGCCCTCGGGGCCGCGCACGAGCGCGATCTCGCGGTGGTCCACACCGCGGAAGCGGGTGCGCAGCGGCAGAGCGACGACGCGGAGTCCCGCGTCGATCTCGCCGAGGGAGGGGAGCGGGGAGGCGGGCACGACGTCGTCCATCCGGCCATTGTCCACCGGCCGGGGCGACGCGGCGGCCACCCGGGCGCAGGAGGTCGGCGACGCGCGCGCAAGCCCCCGGGGTCCCTCCTCCGAGCGCCCGCCGAGGTGCCAGACTGACGAGGCTGCCGTTGGAGTCCGGAGGAGTGCGATGAGCCAGATGCCGATGAGCCCGCCGCCCGCGCCCGCCCCGGGCCCGACGCAGGGCTCCGTCCCCTCCCACCGCCCGCTCGGCAGGGGCGCCTGGATCGCGCTGGGCACGAGCCTCCTCGTGGGCGTCGTCTACACCGGCGTGCTCGGCACGCTCGTCGCCGTCGGAGTGGGCGGCGCGCTCGACTCCGCCGCCGGCAGCGCGTCGACGAGCGCTCCGTCCGAGCCGTTCGGCGACCCGACGGACGACCCGTTCGGCAGCGGGGACCCGTCCGATCCGCTCTACGACTACCCCGGCTACCAGGACGGCGACGCCGCGACGATCCTCGGCCAGCCGTCCGCGGAGGACGTGCGCGCGAGTGCCGAGAAGGCCGTCGCGGCCGTCGAGGGCGCCGTCCCCGAGGAGTGGACCTCGGCCGACGACGAGTACTACGAGCAGTCGCAGAACGCCTACGGCGGGCCCTCCCTCCTCTACGACTACATCTCGGCGACCGAGTACGCCGCCGCCGACGTCTCGACCGACGCCGACAGGCAGGCGGCGGTCGACCGTTTCACCGCAGCGCTCTCGCCTCTCGGCTTCGACGACGTCGAGGTGGCCGACACCCCCGAGGAGTGGTCGGAGGCGGGCTACGAGCTCGACGGCGACCTCTCGGACGAGGAGGCCTCGGCCGCGCTCTGGATCGTCACCGCCCGCTCATCCGCCGACCTCGTGCCCGCGATCGAGCTGGGCCTCGTCGACCTCGACGCCGATCCGACCGGCCTGGTCGCCGACATGCTCGACGGAGTCGGCCTCTCGCCGGACCCGCAGGGCGCGTTCCTGGCGGGGTACGCGAACGGGGTCCTCCAGGACGAGGACCGCGGCGAGTTCACCGACCGCCTCGAGGAGTACGGCGGAGTCGCCACGACCTGACCGGGCGCTACAAGCAAGCCCGTCCGCCCGCAAGCCCGAATCGGTGCACCGCCCGCGCCCTACGGTGAGGGGATGGCTGCACCCCGCTCGACCAGGCCCCTGCGCGACTACGCCGCGATCGGAGACGGTCGCACGGTCGCCCTGATCGCGAAGGACGGCAGCGTCGACTGGATGCCCGTCCCGGACCTCGGCTCCACCCCCGCCTTCGCCGCCCTGATCGACGCCGAGTCCGGCGGCTGCGTCGAGCTCGCCCCCGAGGAGCCCGCCGAGGTCTCGCGCGCCTACATCCGCGACACGAACGTCCTCGAGACCACCTTCACCACCGAGTCGGGCACCGTCCGCGTGACGGACGCGCTCGTCACCGGGATCGCGGGCCGCCTCCCGTGGGCCGAGCTCGCGCGCCGCGTGGACGGTGTCGACGGCGAGGTGCGGATGCGGTGGGCCGTGCGTCCCGGAACGGGACTCGGCCGGTTCTCCCCGTGGATCCAGAACGCCGACGGCCGCTCGCTCATCCGCGCCGGAGACATCACCATCGGCGTCACCGGGCAGGAGCACGGGCCCGACGGCGAAGACGCACCCTCCGGCGCCGGCGACGAGCTGACGGGCTCCTTCGTCGTGACCGCGGGGAAGGACGCCGTGCGGCACGTCCTGGTCGTGTCGGCCACGCACGACGAGCCGCTGCACTTCCCGGTCGCGAAGAACGTCGACCGCGGCATCGACCGCACCATCCGCAGCTGGCAGGACTGGTCGGAGGAGTTCTCCTACGACGGCCCGTGGTCCGAGGCCGTCCAGCGCAGCGCCCTCGCGCTCAAGCTGCTGATCTACTCGCCCACGGGAGCCATCGCCGCGGCCGCGACCACGTCGCTCCCGGAGTCGCCCAACGGCGGCAAGAACTGGGACTACCGCTTCGCCTGGGTGCGCGACGCCGCGTACACGATGCACGCGCTGGTGCGCTTCGGCCTGCGCGAGGAGACGCACGCCGCGCTGTCCTGGCTCCTCCGCACGATCAAGGAGCACGGGCCGGACCTGCACATCTTCTACGGACTCGACGGCTCCATGCCGACCGTCCTCGAGGAGTTCGACGTCCCGGGCTACGCCGGCATCGGCCCGGTCGTCGCAGGCAACGCAGCGCAGAGCCAGCTGCAGCTGGGCGTCTTCGGCGACCTCTTCGACATCTGCCGCATCTACGTCGACGAGGGCAACGTCCTCGACATCCAGACCGGTCGGCTCCTCGCCCGCGTCGCCGACACCACCTGCGACCTGTGGCGGAACCGCGATGCGGGCATGTGGGAGCTGGAGGAGGAGCAGCACTACACCTCCTCGAAGATGGGCTGCTGGCAGGCGCTCGACGCGGCCGTGCACCTGGCGGAGCTCGGCCAGGTCGCGGGCAGCCCCGACCGATGGCGCTTCGAGCGCGACCGCATCCGGGAGTGGATCGAGGAGCACTGCTGGTCCGAGGAGCTCGGCTCCTACGTGATGTACCCGGGCAGCGAGGAGCTGGACGCCTCGGTGCTCCTGCACGCGCCCAGCGGCTACGAGCGCGGCGAGCGGATGATCTCCACCATCGACGCCCTGGTGAAGGAGCTCGGCCGCGGTGCGCTGCTGTTCCGCTACTCCGGCATGGAGGGCGAGGAGCACCCGTTCGTGGCCTGCTCGTTCTGGCTCGCCTCCGCCCTGGCCTGCGTCGGTCGGCACGACGAGTCGGTCGCCCTGATGGACGAGCTCGTCGCCACGGTCCCGAACGACGTCGGGATCATGTCCGAGATGATCGCGGTCGACGACCTGGCCTTCTGGGGCAACCTGCCGCAGGGGCTCAGCCACCTCGCGTTGATCAACGCGGCCATCACCATCGAGGAGCTGGCGCCGGAGAAGGTCGGCCGCGCGTAACCCCGCCGACGGCGTCCGCGCAACCCGTTGAGGGCCGGCTCCGAGGGGCGTAGACCGGTACCACCCCCTCGCACCGCACCCACAAGGAGCACCTCAGCATGGATCTCGGGATCAGCGGCCGCACCGCCCTCGTCACCGGAGGCGACTCCGGCATCGGCCTGGCCACGGCGCAGCTCCTCCTCGCCGAGGGCGCGACCGTCGTGATCACCGACAATGACCAGGCGGAGCTGGACCGGGCCGCGGCCGGGCTCGACGCTCCGGAGGGCCGCCTGCACGCCTTCGCCGCCGACGTCACCAGCACGGAGCAGCTCGCCGAGCTGCACCGCCGCGTGGCCGGAGCGGTCGGCGCGATCGACATCCTCGTGCAATGCGCCGGAGTCACGGGGGCGCAGGGCCTGTTCCACGAGATCGACGACGAGGGCTGGACCAGCACGCTCGAGGTCGACCTGCTCGGGCCTGTGCGGCTCGTGCGCGAGTTCCTTCCCGACCTCCGCACCGGAGGCTGGGGCCGGCTCGTGCTCACCGCCTCCGAGGACGCCGTGCAGCCCTACGACGACGAACTGCCCTACTGCGCCGCGAAGGCGGGCGTCCTCGCCTTCGCCAAGGGCCTCTCGCGCTCCTACGCGCAGGAGGGCCTCCTCGTGAACACGGTCTCGCCCGCGTTCATCCGCACTCCGATGACCGACGCGATGATGTCGAAGCGCGCCGAGCAGAGGGGCACCTCGGTCGACGAGGCGATCTCGTCCTTCCTCGACGAGGAGCGGCCGTACATGGAGCTGAAGCGCCGGGGCGAGGCCGAGGAGGTCGCAGCCGTGATCGCCTTCCTCTGCTCCGACCGCGCCTCGTTCGTGAACGGCTCGAACTACCGCGTCGACTCCGGATCCGTCGCCACGATCTGATCCCTGCAACCACGGGCCCCGCCCAGCGCGCGCACCCTGCGCGTGCGGGCGCCGTCCAGCCGAAGAAGCCAGACTCGGGGCGGGACACCGCACCCGGCACTGCAAGAGAAAGGAACGGTCCATGACCACCACCCTCGAACGCCACGTCGAAGCCCCCGCGGGCTCCGGTGCCAAGACCAGCCGCCGTCAGAACGCCGAGAAGGGCTTCAAGGCCTCCAAGGAGCTGCTCGACAGCCTCCAGATCGTCCTCGTCGACCTGATCGAGCTCCACGTCCAGGGCAAGCAGGCCCACTGGAACGTCGTCGGCAAGAACTTCCGCGACCTCCACCTGCAGCTCGACGAGATCATCGAGGCCGCGCGCGAGTTCAGCGACGACATCGCCGAGCGCATGCGCGCCCTCCACGGGATCCCGGACGGCCGCAGCGACACCGTCGCCGCGACCACCACCCTCCCCGAGTACCCGCACGGCGAGATCGACACGGCCGAGACCGTCGACCTGGTCACGATCCGCCTCGAGAACACCGCCGCCACCATGCGCGAGGTCCACGACCAGGTGGACGAGGAGGACCCGACCAGCGCGGACCTCCTCCACGCGATCATCCAGAGCCTCGAGCAGTACGCCTGGATGGTGTCGGCCGAGAACCGCACCACCTCCGCCGCCAAGTAGGGGCGAGCACCGGCAAGGGGACTCCGCGTCAGCGGGGTCCCCTTCCGTCTGCCCGAGCGGTGTCGAGTCGCCGTGCAGTCCGGATCAGTAGGGTCGTGGCATGAGCACGCAGGTCTCCGAACTGTTCGACGCGCACCGCTGGGCGGCCGTCGACGGCTTCGACGCACTCGAGGACATCACCTACCACCACGACCGCTCCGGCCGCATCGCGCGGGTCGCGTTCGACCGGCCCGAGGTCCGCAACGCGTTCCGGCCGCGCACGGTCGACGAGCTGTTCCGCGCCCTCGAGGACGCCCGGACGAACCCGCGCATCGGCGTCGTCATCCTCACCGGCAACGGCCCGAGCCCGCGCGACGGGGGCTGGGCGTTCTGCTCCGGGGGAGACCAGCGGATCCGCGGCCGCGACGGCTACCGGTACTCCGACGGCGAGACCGCCGAGGGCATCGACTCCGCGCGGAACGGCCGCCTGCACATCCTCGAGGTGCAGCGCCTCATCCGCTTCATGCCGAAGGTCGTCATCGCGGCCGTCCCCGGCTGGGCCGCGGGAGGCGGGCACTCGCTGCACGTGGTCTGCGACCTCACCCTCGCCTCCGCCGAGCACGGGCGCTTCAAGCAGACGGACGCCGACGTCGGCTCCTTCGACGCGGGCTACGGCTCGGCGTACTTCGCCCGCCAGATCGGGCAGAAGGCCGCGCGCGAGGTGTTCTTCCTCGCGCGGGAGTACTCCGCGCAGCGCGCCTACGAGATGGGCGCCGTGAACGCGGTCGTCCCGCACGCCGAGCTCGAGACGACCGCGGTGGAGTGGGCCGAGACGATCCTCACCAAGTCGCCCACGGCCATCCGGATGCTGAAGTACGCGTTCAACGCCGTGGACGACGGCCTCGTGGGCCAGCAGCTCTTCGCGGGCGAGACCACGCGCCTCGCCTACGGCACCGACGAGGCCGTCGAGGGACGAGACTCCTTCCTCGAGAAGCGCGAGCCCGACTGGTCGCCGTTCCCGTGGCAGTTCTGAGCCGGAGGGCACGCAGGTGACCCGCCCGCTCGCCGGTGTCGACGCGACGGTCGAGGCCGTCCTCCTCGCTCTTCGCGCGGCCCTGGACGGCAGCGGCCCGGCGATCCGCGTCTCCGCCCCCGGCGCTGCGACCGCCTCCGAGGATGCCGTCGTGCCGCAGCGCGTCGCCGTCGTCGTCGAGACCTCGGGCTCGTCGGGGCCGCCCAAGCGGGTCGCGCTCTCGACAGCGGCACTGCTCACCAGCGCCTCCGCGACCCTCGCCGAGCTGGGCGGGCCGGGACGCTGGCTGCTCTGCCTGCCGACCCACTACGTCGCGGGACTGCAGGTGCTCGTCCGCTCGCTGACCGCGGAGGCCGACCCGGTCGTCCTCCCGGCCGGCGGCTTCGACGCGGCGGCCTTCCTCGCTCTCGCTCGGACGATGCCGGCGGGGGAGCGGCGGTACTCCTCGCTGGTCCCCGTGCAGCTCGCGCGGCTGCTGGATCTCGCCGAGCGCGATCCGGCCGCGGCCGAGGCGCTCCGCTCGTTCGACGCCCTCCTGATCGGCGGCCAGGCGACGCCGCAGCCGCTGCGGGACGGCGCCGCCGCCCTCGGCGTGCGCATCCGCCTGACCTACGGATCGAGCGAGACGTCCGGCGGCTGCGTCTACGACGGCGTCCCGCTCCACGACGTGCGGATGCGCGTCGAGGACGGGCAGGTGCTGCTCGGCGGGCCGACCCTCGCGGACGGCTACCTCGACGCCGACGGCGCGATCGACCACGAGCGCAGCGCCTCCGCCTTCCTCGAGCTCGACGGGGAGCGCTGGTACCGCACGGGCGACGCGGGGTCGATCGTCGACGGGCGCCTCCGGGTGACCGGTCGGCTCGACCGCGTGATCGTGTCGGGCGGGGAGAAGGTCTCGCTCGACTCCGTCGAGGCCGTGCTCCGCGAGGGGCCCGTCCCCGACGCGGTCGTGGTGCGGCGGGCGGACGAGCAGTGGGGCGAGGTCCCGGTCGTCGTCACGGCGGAGGAGGCTCCCGCGCTCACCGACCTGCGCGCCCTGATCGCCGACCGCCTCGGGCGCGCCGCCGCTCCCGCGGCCGTGCTGCCGGTCGGCCGCATCCCCCTCCTCGCCTCCGGGAAGCCCGACCGCCGCGCCCTCGAGGTGCTCGCCGAGCAGGCCTGACCGGCTCCGAGCGTCGACGGGCCGGTGGGTAGGATTCCCTCCGTGTCGAGTACGAGTCGCAAGAAGAAGTCCTCCAGCGGCCGCCCCGGGGGCAGCCCGCGAGCGGTCGTCGTGAAGCCCGCCGGTCCCCGCGAGTGGATCGCCGGCGCCCGCCTCCGCACCCTCCCGCTGGCCGTCGCCCCCGTGCTCATCGGCACCGGAGCGACCCAGGTCGTCGACGAGGGCTGGCACTGGGTGCGCGCCCTGCTCTGCCTGGCCGTCTCGCTCGCCCTGCAGATCGCCGTCAACTACGCCAACGACTACTCCGACGGCGTGCGCGGCACCGACGCCAACCGCGTCGGACCCTCGCGGCTGACCGGCTCCGGAGCGGCGAAGCCCCGCCAGGTGCTCACCGTCGCCCTGGTCTTCTTCGGGATCGCGGCCGTCGCCGGCCTCGTGCTCACCGCCCTCTCGGGGCAGTGGTGGTTCCTGATCGTCGGCGCGGCGGCGATCGCGGCCGGCTGGTTCTACACCGGCGGACGCCGCCCCTACGGCTACCTCGGGCTCGGCGAGCTCTTCGTCTTCGTGTTCTTCGGCCTGGTCGCCACCGTCGGCACCACGTTCGTGCAGATCGGCCGCACCAACCAGGAGTCGTGGCTCGGCGCCGTGGCGGCGGGCCTGTTCGCCTGCGCCGTGCTCATGGTCAACAACATCCGCGACATCCCGACCGACCGCCTCTCGGGCAAGCGGACCCTCGCGGTCCTCGCGGGACCGGCCGTGTCCCGGGCGATCTACACGGGCTTCGTGCTGATCCCGTTCGGCATCGCGGTGATCCTCGCGCTGTTCTACCCGCTGGCATGGCTGACGCTCTTCGTGCTTCTGATGATCCTGCCGGCCATCCTGATCACCCTGACGGCGAAGACGGCGAAGGAGCTCATCCTGGCGCTGCAGCTGACCAGCCTGGGCGGGCTCGCCTACGCGGTCATCCTCGGGGCGGCGCTGGCGTTCTAGAGCGGCGGCTCGCACGAGGCGGGCTCGGGTGGGCCGGATTCGGGTGAGAACGGCTGTTGCGTGCCGGGCCTGGTGCGAGCGGGGTCAGCGCGTCCGAGGGGAGCCCTCGCCGGCGGGAGCGCCCGGCTCAGCGGTCGTCGCGGGTCGCGTCGACCGCGGCGTCCTCGACGTCGTCGTCGGTCGGGGCGCGCGGGACGTCCTTGCGGCGCTCGTAGATCGCCTCCGCGATGCGCTCGCGGGGCTTCCTCAGCAGGATGTAGGAGAGGGACAGGCTCGCGATCGCGGCGACGAAGCCCGCGGTGACCGCGGCCGTCAGCTCCGAGTCGACGAAGGTGCGCGCCGGCAGGTACACCAGCACGAAGACGCCGGCGAACATCGCCAGGCGCAGGAGCGAGTAGACGACGACCGCGCGGCTCAGTTTCACCGGGACAGTGTACGTCGGCCCCTGCACGCGCTTCCGTGAGCACCGTGGGAGCCTCCTGTCCAGCGTCCGTGCGGACCCTTCCCGACGGGGGTGCCGGACGTAGACTCGTGTCCATGATCCGCCTCGTCATCGGCCTGCTCGTGGCCCTCGCCGTCTTCACGGTCTACACCGTGATCGACGTCGCGATGAGCAACCGTCACGCCGTGCGGGCGATCCCGAAGTGGTCCTGGCTCCTGGTGGTGCTGATCCTCCCGGTCATCGGTGCGGGACTGTGGTTCTGGATCGGCCGCCCCCGAAAGCAGCGCGCCGCCGGCCGCCGCTACACCGCTCCGGACGACGACCCCGACTTCCTCGGCACCCTCCGCACCGAGCGCGACCCCGAGGAGGAACGCCTGCAGGCCGAGCGCATCGCCCAGCTCGAGCGCGACCTCGCCGACATGGACGAGCAGGGCGAGGCCGACGGCCCCGGCCGCCGGGATGCCTGAGCACCGGCCGGTCGCCCCCTCCACCCGATTCGCGGTCGACCTCCTCACCCGCTTCGTCGCGCTCGGCGTCCGCGACGTCGTCGTCGCTCCGGGCTCCCGCTCGCAGGCGCTCGCCCTGGTGGCGGCCGAGCTCGAGACCCGCGGCGACGTCCGGCTGCACGTGCGGATCGACGAGCGCTCCGCGGGGTTCCTGGCGCTGGGCCTCGCCCTCGAATCCGGGATGCCGGCGCTCGTCATCACGACCTCCGGCACGGCGACCGCGAACCTGCACCCGGCCGTGCTCGAGGCGGACGCCTCGGACGTGCCGATGATCGTCCTGACCGCCGACCGGCCCGACGAGCTGCGCGGCATCCGCTCGAACCAGACGGCCGAGCAGCGCGAGCTGTACGGGCGAGCCGCGCGGCTGTTCGAGGACGTCGCTGCTCCGGACGACGCCTCCCTGCCCGAGGACGCGCGGGCGCTCGCCGATCGTGCCGTCACCGCGGCGCGCCGCGGGCCGGTCCACCTGAACCTCTCCTTCCGCGATCCGCTCTCCTCCGCTCTGCCGGACATCGAGCGGATCGAACCGGTCTCGTCGCCCGCCGTCGGATCCGGGATCCCGCGTGCCGTCGTGACCGCCGGCCCTGATGAGCCGCTCACGGTCGTCATCGCCGGGGACAAGGCGGGCGCCGCGGCCGAGGAGATCGCTCGCGCCGGCGACTGGCCGCTGCTCGCCGAGGTCTCCTCCGGCGCCCGCTTCGGACCGCAGCTCGTCGTCGCCTGGCGGGGCCTGCTCGGCGAGCCCGACTTCGGCGGACGCATCCGCCGGGCGATCGTGCTCGGACACCCGACGCTCTCCCGCGAGGTCCCCGAGCTGCTGCGGCGCGAGGACGTCGAGGTCATCGTCGTGGACGCCGTGCGCGAGCAGTTCTACAACCCCGGCCGGCGCGCCCGCCGCGTCGGAGGCGTCGACGTGGTCCGACCCGAGGGGTCGCCGCGTCCCGAGCGCGGCGAGCGCGCCTGGGCCGGATCCTGGGTGTCCGCGAGCCGCGCCCTGACGGTCGACCCCGACGAGCTGGACGAGGTCCCCGACGCCGGGTCGATGTCGGTCGAGGACCGCCGCGGCTACGCGCGCAACGCCCTCGCCGCGATCAGGGCACCGCTCACCCGCGACTTCGTCGTCGCCGCGGTCTGGAAGGTCACCTGGCCGCACGACCGGCTGCTGTTCGGAGCGTCGCGGCTGATCCGCGTCGCCGACGGGACCCTGCCTGGCAAGCGGATATCCGTCCTGGCGAACCGCGGCCTCGCCGGCATCGACGGCACGATCTCGACGGCTCTCGGGATCGCGGTGGCTTCGCAGGCGACCGAGCAGGGAGCCGGCGGAGTCACCCGGGCGGTCCTCGGCGATCTCACTCTGCTCCACGAGGCCGGCGGCCTCCTCCTCCCGCCCGGAGAGCGACGCCCGCGCGTGCAGCTCGTCGTCGTGAACGACGGGGGCGGCACGATCTTCGACGGACTCGAGGTCGCGTCGAGCTCGCATCCCGATGCGTTCGACCGCGTGCAGTTCACCCCGCAGAGCGCCGATCTGGAGGCTCTCGCGCGCGCCTACGGGTGGGGCCACCGTCGTGCGGCGACGCGCGGCGAGCTGGAGCAGGCGCTGACCTCGCCGGGTGACGGGCCGGGCATCGTGGAGATCCGGCTCGAGCGCTGAGTCCGCGCGGGTCCGGTCGGACGGTCCTCCACAGGTCGTCGTCGGACGCTGTTCTCCCGGGGACGCCTCGTTCGAGCTCCGCAGCTCGTCAGCTGCTGCTTCGCTGGAGGAATGGCTGATGCGGAGACCGTGCGAGGAGAGGTCCTCGCCCTCGGCGACCGGGCGGCGGCGCTCGCGAGGAGCGCCTCCCCGGTGCTCCTGTCCGCGGCGGAGGCGCTGCACGCGGGACACTGCGCGGCGCTGACCTGTCCCGACGCGTTCGCCCGAGGCTCCTCGGCGGACAGCAAGGATGCGACGGACCTCGTCGAACGGTCGATCCGAGCGGAGTTCGCCGTCGCCCTCGGGGTCTCCGAGCGCACCGCCGCCAGGGAGCTGCTGCACGCCTCGCTCCTGATGGAGGAGCTGCCGCGGACCCGTTCCGCGCTCGCCGACGCCAGGATGCGCTGGGAGGCCGGCCAGCTCGTCTGCTCCGTCGCGGCGACCCTCCCGGCAGCGGCGCGCGCGGCCTACGACGACCGGGCCGTCGACCTCGCGGAGACGCTGACCCCGGGGCAGCTGCGCCACGCCCTCGCGCGGGTGCGGGAGGAGCTGCACGACGAGCCCCTCGCCGAGCGGCACGCTCGCGCCCGTGAGGACCGCCGGGTGTGGATGACAGCCGGGATCGACGGCATGGCGACGGTGTGCGCGCACGTCCCCGCGCCCGAGGCCGTCGGAGCGCTCGCCCGGCTCGATCGCATCGCGAGGGATCTGCGGGACGGCGCCGAAGGGGACCGCGATCTGCGGACGCTGGCGCAGCTCCGCGCCGATGCGTGGGCCGACCTGCTCTGCCACGGGGACGTGGCGGGGACCACTCCGGAGGGAGCCGCGGCGCCCTCGACCGGGCTGCGGGCCGAGGTGAGAGTCACCGTGGCGGCGAGCACCGCCGCGGGTGACGACGAGGCGGCCGCCGAGCTCGACGGCTACGGGCCGATCCCTGCCGAGGCGGTGCGAGCGCTCATCGACGACGCCGCCGCCTTCACTCCCGTGCTGACCGACGAGGAGACCGGCGCGGTCGTCTCCGTCGGGCGCCGCCACCGCCTCCCGCCGCCGAGGATGAGGCTGCTGGTCCGCCTCCGCGACCAGACCTGCCGCTTCCCGGGCTGCACCCGGCCGGCGTCCTCGACGGAGACCGACCACAGCGTCGAATGGCGGAACGGGGGAGAGACGACTCCCGACAACCTCGCCTCCCTGTGCGTCGCCCACCACCACGTGCGCCACGGCGACCGGTGGACGTATCTGCTCCATCCGGACGGCACAGCGGACTGGACCACACCGACCGGCCGTCGCGTGACGACCCGGCCGCCGGCGCTGCCCGGGCGTCCGCCGGTGGGCGCAGGACGACGGCCGGGTGCTCCCCGGCTCGAGAGCGACCCGGCGGGGTAGCCGACGGCTTCAGCGACTCCCGACGTGCGTCATGCCAGCGCGTCGGTGATCGGGCGGAACTTCATGCGGGTCTCGGCGAGCTCGGACTCGGGAACGCTGTCGGCCACGATGCCGGCGCCCGCCCAGGCCGTGACCGCGCCCTCGGCCGTGACCTCGGCGCTGCGGAGTCCGACGGCCCACTCGCCGTCGCCGTTGCCGTCGATCCAGCCGACGGGTCCTGCGTACCGACCGCGGTCGAAGGGCTCCAGGTGCTCGATGAGCGCAAGGGCGTCGGCGGTCGGAGTGCCGGCCACTGCGGCGGTCGGGTGAAGAGCATCGACGAGATCGAGCGCGCTGGAGGAGTCGTCCAGAATTCCTCGCACGTCCGTCGCGAGGTGCCAGAGGTTCGGCAGGCGGAGCGTGAACGGGGCGGCGCCGGCCGTCAGCTCCCGTGTGTGGGGCTCGAGCTCCCGGACCAGACTGGCGAGAGCGAAAGCGTGCTCTGAGCGGTCCTTCGGACTCTCGAGCAGAGCGGCCTCCACGTCCGCGTCGGCGAGGGGATCCTCGCCTCGTGCGGCCGTGCCGGCCAACACCCTCGCCGAGATCTCGCCCCGATCGACCGCGACCAGCGTCTCCGGACTGGCGCCGAGGAATCCGTCCACGGCGAAGCCCCAGCAGTCCGGGTAACGCTCGGTGAGCGCACCCAGCATCCGGCGCAGGTCCGCCCCCGGCGGGAGCCGTCCCTTCAGATCGCGCGCGATCACGACCTTGGACAGCTCGCCCGCCCGGATCGTCTCCACCGCGGCAGCGACCGCCGCGCGGTACCCGTCCGGCGACAGCGCACCCGGGGAGAGCGGCACGTGGTACTCCGCCCCCAGCGGCTCCTCGCCCGGCGTATCCGGTCCCTCCGCCTCGCCGATCGTGATCCGCGTCAGCCATGACCGGCCGTCGCGCGTCCCGATCACGGTGCGCGGCACGATCAGCACACTCGCCGCCTCGGATCGGCTCGAGAAAGCGAAGGTCCCGAACGCGACCAGCCCCGTCCCGGGCAGTCCGACCCGGTCCTCCACCGACGCCGCGTCGCAGAGCCGCCGCCAGGCCGCCGCCGCATCCCGCAGCCGTTCCGGGCCCGAGAACTCGAGGCGCAGGGCCTCACCGCGTCCGCTGAGGCCGGCGCCGTCGCGCTGCCAGAGGAGGGGCCGCCTCGGGTCGGAGTGGGAGAGGAGCGACTGCGGAGAGTCCAGTGGAGTCGTCTCCGCACGCAGCAGGGGGGTTCCAGCGCCGATGAGCGTCACCTCAGCAGGGTACGCCCGCGCCAGAAGGTGGGACGTCCCATGCCGCGGGGCTCGGGGCGCAGGGCTCCGTTGCTACCGTGATCCGGTCCGGGGCCGCCGCGCGAGGCGGAGCGGGGCGGTCCCGGCGCTTCCCCAGGGGGGAGCGCGCCGACCGGGCGCGGGAAGGCGGATGCACAGCCGCCGTCCCGCGTCTCGCCGTAGACTTGCGGATCGTGACGAAGGCAGACCTCACCAAACGGCCCGACGAGGTCGCCTCGATGTTCGACACCGTGGCTCCCGCCTACGACCTGGTGAACGGACTCCTCTCGGTGGGGAACGACCGGCTCTGGCGGATCGCGACGACTCGCGCCGTCAACCCTGCGCCCGGTGAGCGCATCCTCGACATCGCGGCCGGCACCGGCACGTCGAGCGCGTCGCTGGCGCGGTCGGGCGCCCAGGTCGTCGCAGCCGACTTCTCCCCGGGGATGATCGCCGTCGGCCGTCGCCGTCAGGCGGGCAACGACCGGATCGAGTTCGTCCAGGCCGACGCGATGGACCTCCCGTTCGAGGACGAGTCGTTCGACGCCGTGACCATCTCGTTCGGTCTGCGCAACGTGGCCGAGCCGAGGACGGCGCTCGCCGAGTTCCTGCGTGTGCTGAAGCCCGGCGGCCGGGTCGTGATCTGCGAGTTCTCGACTCCGCCGATAGCTCCGCTTGCCGCCGCGTACGACTTCTACCTGTCGAGGGTCATGCCCGCCGTCGTGCGCCTCGCGTCGTCGAACAATCCCGCGTACGACTATCTCGGCGATTCCATCCGGGCCTGGCCGGAGCAGAGCGTCGTCGCCGCCTGGCTCCGCGCGGCGGGCTTCGAGCGTGTGGCCTACCGCGATCTGACCGCGGGCATCGTGGCGCTGCACCGCGGCGTCAAGCCGATCGCGGCGACCCGATGACGACCGGGGTCCGCACAGGCCGAGACGTTAGGGTTTCCCTGTGAACGCCACTGCGCCCGTCGCCCGTCGCAGCCCGTCTCTGACGGCGCAGCTCGGCCTCTCCGAGCGCATCTTCTCCTCCTCGTCGGACCGCGCTCTCGCCCGCACGATCGACGCGGGTCTGGAGCAGGTCGAGGAGGGTCTCGTCCGGCAGCTGTCCTTCGCGGACGCCGTGGCCGACGTCTCCACCCGGTACCTCCTCGAGGCGGGCGGCAAGCGCGTGCGCCCGATGCTCACCCTCCTGGCCGCGTCGCTGGGCCGCGGCAACACGCCGCAGGTCCTGCTCGGTGCGCAGGCGATCGAGATCACGCATCTCGCATCGCTCTACCACGACGACGTCATGGACGAGGCGGAGAAGCGCCGCGGCGTCCCGTCGGCGCAGACCGTGTGGGGCAACAACGTGGCCATCCTGACGGGCGATCTGCTTTTCGCCCGCGCGAACCAGCTGATGGTCGAGCTCGGCGACAAGGCGATCCGGCTCCAGGCCGACACGTTCGAGCGGCTCGTCCTCGGGCAGCTGCACGAGACGGTCGGCCCGACCGACGGCGAGGACCCGGTCGAGCACTACCTGTCCGTCCTGGCCGACAAGACCGGGTCCCTGATCGCCGCGGCGGGCCGCACGGGAGTCGCGTTCTCGGAGGCTCCGGAGGAGTACGAGGAGGCCATGCGCGTCTTCGGCGAGAAGATCGGCGTCGCCTTCCAGATCGTCGACGACGTGATCGACCTCTCTCCCCAGCCGGAGGAGACCGGCAAGAACCCCGGCACGGACATCCGCGCCGGCGTGTCGACGCTGCCGATCCTGCGCCTGCGCGAGCGCGCCTCCTCGGACAGGGACGCCGCGGCTCTCCTCGCCCGCATCGAGAGCTATGTGAGCCGCTCGAACGACGCCATCGCGCACACGGAGGAGCAGAGCGCCGACATCTCGGACGCCATCGCTCAGCTGCGCGATCACGACGTCACCGCGCAGACCCTCGCCGAGGCCCACCGGTGGGCCGACGAGGCCGTCGCCGCCCTCGCTCCGCTGCCCGACGGCTCCGTCCGCAAGGCGCTGACGCGCTTCGCCGACACCGTCGTCGAGCGCAACGGCTGACCCCGATCGTCGCGGCGCGCCCTGCGCCGCAGGAATGAGACCGGTTGTGCGCTGCGGCGCCCCGGCAGGAGGAACGCAATGACCAAGCTCAGGCTGGCCATCGTCGGCGCGGGTCCCGCGGGCATCTACGCCGCCGACCTCATGATCAAGGCCGAGAAGAAGTACGACGTCTCGATCGATCTGTTCGAGCACCTGCCCGCGCCCTACGGCCTGGTCCGCTACGGCGTGGCGCCCGATCACCCGCGCATCAAGGGGATCATCACCGCGCTGCGGGAGGTGCTCGACCGGGGCGACATCCGCATCTTCGGCAACGTGCACTTCGGGACCGACATCACGCTCGAGGATCTCAAGCGGCACTACCACGCCGTGATCTTCGCGACCGGCGCCGTCCGGGACGCTCCGCTCGACGTCCCGGGTGTCGAGCTCGAGGGCTCCTACGGTGCGGCCGACTTCGTCAGCTGGTTCGACGGCCACCCCGACGTGTCGCGCACCTGGCCGCTGGAGGCGTCCTCCGTCGCCGTCATCGGCAACGGCAACGTGGCGCTCGACGTCTCGCGGATGCTGGCGAAGCACGCCGAGGACCTCCTGCCCACCGAGGTCCCGCCGAACGTCTACGAGGGGCTGAAGGCTTCTCCCGTCACCGACGTGCACGTCTTCGGGCGCCGCGGTCCCGCTCAGGTGAAGTTCACGCCGCTGGAGCTGCGCGAGCTGGGCGAGCTGCGCGACGTCGACATGATCGTCGCCGACGAGGACTTCGACCTCGATCCCGCTTCGGAGGCCGCCATCGCGACCAACAAGCAGGTCATGGTCATCAACCGGGTGCTCAACCAGTGGCGCACCCGCGAGGTCGGGAGCGCCTCGCGTCGTCTCCACCTGCACTTCTGGGCGAAGCCGCTCGAGTTCGTGGACGACGGATCGGGTCGGGTCGGCGCGATCCGGTACGAGCGCACCGAGCCGGACGGCGAGGGCGGAGTGCGCGGCACGGGTGAGATCCGCGAGGTCCCCGTGCAGGCCGTGTACCGCGCGGTCGGCTACTTCGGCTCGCCGCTCGACGGCCTCCCGTTCGACGAGATGCGCGGCGTGATCCCGAACCGCGAGGGCCAGGTCCTGGACGACGAGGACCAGCAGGTCCACGGCGTCTACGCGACCGGCTGGATCAAGCGCGGACCGGTGGGCCTCATCGGGCACACCAAGTCCGACGCCATGGAGACCGTCGCGCACGTGCTCAACGACCAGGCGTCCTGGTGGACGCCCGAGCACCCCGAGGAGGCAGCCGTGGTCGCCCTGCTCGAGGAGCGGGAGATCGCCTACACGGATCTCGACGGCTGGCACCGGCTGGACGAGCACGAGATGGCGCTCGGCGAGCCCGAGGGCCGTGCGCGGGTGAAGGTCGTTCCCCGCGAGGACATGATCGCGATCTCGCGGGCGGAGCCGGTAGCGCTCTGACGCGTGGTCTCCGAACGGCCCTCCGGTGCAGTCCGGAGGGCCGTTCGTCGTTCCGGCGTGGACGCCTTGCGCCTCCTCTAGGATTCGGGCACCGCTCTGGACGGAGACAGCATGACCACGGCCGCGCCCCACGACGTCATCCGGGTGCGCGGTGCGCGCCAGAACAACCTCCGGGGGATCGACGTCGACATCCCGAAGCGGAGGATCACCGTGTTCACCGGGGTCTCGGGCTCCGGCAAGTCGTCGCTGGTCTTCGGCACCATCGCGGCCGAGTCCCAGCGCCTCATCAACGAGACCTACTCCGCCTTCGTGCAGCAGTTCATGGGGTCGCCGGCTCGCCCGGACGTGGAGTCGCTCGACGGACTGTCGGCCACGATCGTCGTCGATCAGGAGCGGATGGGGTCGAACGGCCGGTCCACGGTCGGCACGGCGACCGACGCGTACACGATGCTGCGGATCCTCTTCAGCCGGATCGGCGATCCGCACGCGGGCACGAGCGGTGCGTTCTCCTTCAACCTGCCGGAGGGGATGTGCCCGCGGTGCGAGGGGACGGGCCGGGTGTCGAGCATCGACCTCGACGCGCTGATCGACCGCTCGAAGTCGCTCGAGGGCGGCGCTCTCGACGCGATCCCGAACTTCGTCGTCGGCGGCTGGTACTGGAAGGGCCTCGCCGAGTCGGGCCTCTATCCGGCCGATGTGCCGATCGCCGATTTCACGCCCGAGCAGATGGACGCGTTTCTCCACCGTCCGGCCACGAAGATGGCCATCGCCGGGATGACGATGACCTACGAGGGCCTCCTGGTGAAGGTCACCCGCCTCTACCTGGCCAAGGAGGCGGCGCAGCCGCACATCCGCGCCTTCGCCGAGCGGGTGGCCACCTTCGCCGCCTGTCCCGAGTGCGGAGGCGGCCGGCTCACCCGGGCGGCGCTGGAGTCGCGCATCGGGGGCCGGAACATCGCCGAGTGCGCCGCGCTGCAGGCGACCGACCTCGCCGCGTGGCTCCGCGGACTGCAGGCGCCGTCCGTCGCTCCGATCGTCGAGACCCTCCTCGGGACGCTCGACGCCCTCGTCCAGGTCGGCCTCGGCTACCTGTCGCTCGATCGGGAGTCGGGCACGCTCTCGGGCGGTGAGGCGCAGCGGGTCAAGATGGTGCGGCATCTGGGGTCGAGCCTCACGGACGTCACCTACGTCTTCGACGAGCCGACGGCGGGTCTGCATCCGCACGACGTCTCGCGGATGATCGAGCTGCTGCGCCGCCTGCGGGACAAGGGCAACACCGTCCTGGTGGTCGAGCACAAGCCGGAGATCATCGAGATCGCCGATCACGTGGTCGACCTCGGTCCGAGGGCCGGCGCGCACGGCGGCGAGCTGCGGTTCGAGGGGACGGTGGCGCAGCTGCGCACGTCGGACACCCTGACGGGCCGTCATCTCGGTCACCGCGTCCCGCTGAAGGAGGCCGTGCGCCGTCCGACCGGGGCGGTGGAGATCCGCGGGGCCTCCACGCACAACCTCCGCGGCGTCGACGTGGACGTCCCGCTGGGCGTGCTGACCGTCGTCACCGGAGTCGCCGGCTCGGGCAAGTCGTCGCTTCTGCACGGCTCGCTCGCGGGTCGGCCGGGCGTGGTGGTGGCCGACCAGTCGCCGATCCGCGGCTCGCGGCGCAGCAATCCGGCGACCTACACCGGGGTCCTCGACGCGATCCGGGCGGCCTTCGCGAAGGCGAACGGTGTGAGACCGGCGCTCTTCAGCGCGAACTCGGCAGGCGCCTGCCCCGTCTGCAAGGGGGCCGGGATGATCTTCACCGAGCTGGGCCCCGCCGCGACGGTCTCGTCGGTCTGCGAGGAGTGCGACGGCAAGCGGTTCACCGCTGAGGTGCTCGAGTACCGCCTGCGCGGGAGGAACATCCACGAGGTGCTCTCGATGCCGATCGTCGACGCCGCGGAGTTCTTCGCGAGCGGACCGGCGCACACGGTGCTCGCCCGTCTCGTCGACGTCGGTCTCGGCTACCTCACGCTCGGACAGCCGTTGAACACGCTGTCCGGGGGCGAGCGCCAGCGCCTCAAGCTCGCGATCAACATGGCCTCGTCCGGATCCGTCTACCTGCTCGACGAGCCGACCACGGGCCTGCACCTCGCGGACGTCGACACACTGCTCGGACTGCTCGACCGGCTGGTCGACTCCGGGAACTCGGTCGTGGTGATCGAGCACCACCGCGCCCTGATGGCGCACGCGGACTGGATCATCGACGTGGGGCCCGGAGCCGGGCACGACGGAGGGACGATCGTCTTCGAGGGGACTCCGGTCGGGCTCGCGGCGGCGGACACGCTGACCGGACGCGCCCTCGCCGAGTACGCGCGCTGAGGCGCACGGAGCCGCGACGTCCGCGGGTCAGCGCGAGAACGGGCCGGACAGGGCCGCCCACTGCAGGAGCATGATCGTCTTCGCGTCGACGATCTGCACGCCGATCTGGGTCAGCGCCTCGTCGAACGAGAGCTCGAGGACCTCGATGTCCTCGCCCTCGACGGCGAGTCCCGCGAACGCTCCGCTGCGGGTCCCCGCGCGGTAGCGCCCGGCGTAGAAGTGCAGCTTCTCGGTGACCGAGCCGGGGCTCATGAACGCGTCGAACACGTGCTCGAGCCGGCCGACCTCGAGTCCGGTCTCCTCGGACGCCTCGCGGCGGGCGCCCTCCTCGGGCCCGTCCTCGTCCAGGAGACCGGCGGGCACTTCGAGGAGCATCCCGTCGAGGTCGCCGTTCACGTACGCGGGGTAGCGGAACTGCCGGATCAAAACGACGGTGCGCGCGTCGGCGTCGTAGAGCAGGACCGCCGCGCCGTTACCCCGGTCGTAGGTCTCGCGCTGCTCGCTCGTCCAGCTGCCGTCGCGGTGCAGGTAGTCGAAGCGGGTGGTGCGGAGGACGTACCAGTCGCTCGAGAGGAGGGTGACCTCCTTCACGACCACGTCGGGGTTCCCGACGAGGTCGAGGCCCTCCCGGTCGAGTCCGGTGCGGCCCCGCCGGTCGGGCTCGTCGATGCCGGCGGTCACGCGCGTGCTCCCGTGTGCGTCATTCCTCAGCGGAAGTTGACGAACTGGAGGTCGAGCTCGAGGTCGGCCCCGCGCAGGAGCGCCATGGTCGCCTGGAGGTCGTCGCGGCTCTTCGAGGAGACGCGGAGCTCGTCGCCCTGGATCTGCGACTTGACCGACTTCGGCGCCTGGTCGCGGATGAGCTTGTTGATCTTCTTCGCGTGCTCCTGGTCGATGCCCTCCTTGAGGGTGGCCTCGATCCGGTACTCCTTGCCGGACGCGAAGGGCTCGCCCGCGTCGAGGCTCTTGAGGCTGATGCCGCGCTTGATCAGCTTCGACTGGAAGACGTCGAGGATGGCGTTCGCCCGCTCCTCGGTGTTGGCCTTGATCAGGATCTTCTCGCCGCTCCAGGCGATCGAGGCGCCGACGTTCTTGAAGTCGTAGCGCTGCTCGACCTCCTTGTGGGCCTGGTTCAGGGCGTTGTCCGCCTCCATCTTGTCGATCTTGCTGACGACGTCGAACGTTGAATCTGCCATGGCTCCGAGTTTAGCTTTCAGGCGTGGCGGAGCCCGGGCCCAGGCGCGGCTGGTACCTCTGAGGGGTGCGCCGCCTCCCCGTTCTCGTCCTCGTCCCGCTCGCCGGCCTCCTCCTGGCCGGCTGCGGCCAGCGGCCGCCCGCGCTGACGGTCGAGGAGGGCCTGTCCACCGTGCCTCCCGCGGCGACCGCTCCCGTCGCGGCCGACCCCGTCGTGCTGGAGGATCCCGAGCAGGCCGCGGCGACGCCGGTGCGACTGCTCGCCGACGAGGCGTGGCTGGGCTCGGCGTCCGAGGGGAGCGGCATCCCGCTGCGTGCGCTCACCGCCTACGCGGGCACGGCCCTCCTCACGGCGTCGGTCGACCCCGACTGCCGGTTGGACTGGGCGACCCTGGCCGGCATCGGCTACGTCGAGAGCAGGCACGGCACGATCGACGGCGGCGAGCTGGGCGAGGACGGGCGGCCGACGGAGCCGATCTACGGTCCGCGCCTGGACGGAACGCGCTTCGACCGGGTCCCCGACAACGACGGCGGGGCTCTGGACGGCGACGCCGAGGTCGACCGGGCGATGGGTCCGCTGCAGATCATCCCCGCGACGTGGATGGCGTGGGCGTCGAGCGGATGGGATCCGCAGAACGTGGACCAGCAGGCGGTGACCGCCGCCCGGTACCTCTGCGACGCCGGCGGCGACCTCTCGACGGAGTCGGGATGGCGGGCGGCGATCGCGGCCTACAACCCGGCCGGGAGCTACGCGGGGAAGGTCGCGGAGGCGGCGTCCCGCTACGCGGCGGAGGCGGACTGAGGCCTCGCGGCACCGATTTCCGATCCGCCGGTCGCGTGGGTATCCTTGCTGAGCGCCTCCGGTTGTGAACACGCGGTCGGGTGCGCCACGGCGAGTTACCCTAGCGGCCAAAGGGATCTGACTGTAAATCAGACGGCGTAGCCTTCGGGGGTTCGAATCCCTCACTCGCCACCGAGCAGGAACACCCAGCAGACGCCCCGGCATCATGAGATGCGCGGGGCGTTCCGCATGTCGGGATATCGCCGTTCCGGCGGAGTGCCTTTCCGGGGGAGCACAGGTCCGGCGGATCGCCGGGCCCGGCGTCTTCGTCCCGTCGCACCCCGCACGCCGTCGGCCCGGCCTCCGCGGTCGCCCGGCCCGCGCTGTCGGCCCGGCCCGCGCCGTCGCCTCAGCCCCGCGCCTCCTGCTCCAGGAACCCCGCGAGGGAGAGCGGCGGCCGTCCGGTGAGCCGCTCGACGTCGCCCGACACGTGCTCCAGCTGTCCGGCGGCGATCGCGGAGTAGGTGCTGACCCAGGCGTCCAGCTGCCAGTCCGGTGCGTTCCAGCGGCGGCGAGATGCGTACGCCTCCTCGAGGGTCTCGTCGACGAACACGGCGGGGCGGCCGGCCGCCGTCAGTGTCGCGGCGACCTCGTCGAGGGTGAGGGCCTCGGGCCCGGTCAGCTCGTAGGCGGCTCCGCGGTGCTCGGAGGGGGAACGGAGGACCGCGGCGGCGGCGCGGGCCACGTCCTCGCGCGCGACGACGGCGGCCCGGCCCGTTCCCGCGGGTCCGCGGATCGCGCCGTCCTCGCCGAGCATCGCGGGCAGGAAGTCGAGGTAGAGGTTGTCGCGGAGGAACGTCCAGCCCATGCCGGAGCGGCGGATCGCGTCCTCGGTGGCCGCGTGGTCTCGGGCGAGGGTGAAGACCGCGTCGGGTGCGGCTCCGGCGAAGGAGGTGTAGACGACGTGCTCGACACCCGCGGCGGCGGCTGCGTCGACGAATGCGAGGTGCTCGGCGCGGCGCTCCTCGTTCTCGGAGGCGGAGACCATCAGGAGGAGGCGCACGCCCTCGAGCGAGTCGCCCGCGTCGGCGAAGGAGGAGCGCACCACCTCGGCCCCGGGGAGCTCGGGCGCGCGGGACGGGTCGCGGACCAGCAGGCGGAGGGCGTGACCGGCGTCGGCGAGCTCGCGCGCGACGCGGCCGCCGACGGCTCCGGTGGCTCCGGTGAGGGCGATAGGGGTGCTCATCCCCTCATGATGGGCCCGATCCCTAGGCTGGGGCCATGAGCGACAACGCCCCCCTCCTCGCCATCGCCCGCTCGATCGCCGTCGAGGCGGCGCACCTCGCCCGCCAGCGGCGGCAGGACGGTGTCGAGATCGCCGCGTCGAAGTCGTCCCCGGAGGACGTGGTGACGGCCGCGGACCGGGAGGTCGAGGAGCTGATCCGCCGGCGCCTGGCCGAGGCGCGTCCGGACGACGGCTTCCTCGGCGAGGAGTCGGGGTCGGGGGGCGGCACGAGCGGGCTGACCTGGGTCGTCGATCCGATCGACGGGACCGTCAACTACCTCTACGGCATCCCCTCCTACGCGGTCAGCATCGCTGTGGTGGAGGGGGAGCCGGATCCCGCGACCTGGACCGCGCTCGCCGGCGCGGTCGTGAACGGAGCGACGGGCGAGGTGACCACGGCCAGCCGAGGCGGGGGAGCCGAGCGGGACGGAGTCTCGCTGCAGGTCTCGGCTCCCTCCTCCCTCTCGCTCGCGCTGGTGGGCACCGGCTTCGGCTACGACGCGGGCCGCCGGATGCGTCAGGGCGCCGTGGTGCAGGAGCTCCTGGGCGCGGTCCGCGACATCCGCCGCATCGGCTCGGCGGCGCTCGACCTGTGCTCGGTGGCCACCGGGCAGCTGAACGCGTACTACGAGCGGGGCCTGAACCCGTGGGACCTCGCTGCGGGCGCCCTCATCGCCGAGGAGGCGGGTGCGCGGGTCGCGGGACTCGACGGCGCACCCTTCGGCTCCGGGCTGCTCATCGCGGCACCGGATCCTCTCTTCGCCGAGCTGGAGGATCTGCTGCGCCGCCTGCGCGCGGACGAGGTGTAACCGCTCTCCCAGGCCGGGCCGACAAGGATTCCGTGCGCCGAGAGGCGGATCGGCGCAGGATCCCGCCGGGGCTCGCCGCGCGTCGTGCCCCGATCGCGCCTGTGCGCGGCGGCCTCTGGCCGGATCCCGCCGGCCGTGGTTATCCTTTATGAATTCGTGATGTTCGCACAGGCTGCGCTCACGGAGCCGAGCGGTGCCTCTCCCTGGAGGCCCGCTCGTCCCCTGCCCCCGACGGAAGACATCGATTTCGTGAAGCCTGTGTCGGAGGTGCGGACGATGTCGGCGACGTTGGTCTGCGTCTTGCGCTCCTGCACGCCGAAGCCGTCGCGGGCGACCGTCTCGGCG
>NZ_PSVX01000025.1:0-49603 GCF_002932695.1 Rathayibacter sp. AY1D2
CCTCAGGAGCGTCCCGGTCGCCCGCCCCTAGAAATCGGAGAACACACCACATGACAACGACGTCAGCGACGTCGACGCGCGGTGGAGCGCGCGTCCACGTCCAGCGCTTCGGCACCTTCCTCTCGGGAATGGTCATGCCGAACATCGCGGCCTTCATCGCCTGGGGCTTCATCACGGCCCTCTTCATCCAGACCGGATGGCTCCCGCTCCTCGGCATCGACGCCACCTGGGTCCAGCAGTTCGGCGGCTGGAGCACGGATCCCGACGTGGTCAACACCGGCCTCGTCGCCCCGATGATCACCTACCTCCTCCCGCTCCTCATCGCGAACACCGGCGGCCGCATGGTCTACGGCGCCCGCGGAGGCGTGGTCGGCACCATCGCGACCATGGGCGTCATCGTCGGCGCCGGCATCCCGATGTTCATCGGCGCCATGATCATGGGCCCGCTGTCGGCGTGGCTCATGAAGAAGGTCGACTCGATCTGGGACGGCAAGATCAAGCCCGGCTTCGAGATGCTGGTCAACAACTTCTCCGCCGGAATCCTCGGCCTCCTCCTCGCGCTCCTCGCCTTCGCGGGCGTCGCGCCGCTCGTGGTCGGCCTCTCGACCGCCCTCGGTGCGGGCGTGGAGTTCCTGGTCAACGCGGGCCTGCTCCCGCTGACCTCGCTCTTCATCGAGCCGGCGAAGATCCTCTTCCTGAACAACGCCATCAACCACGGCATCCTCACGCCGCTGGGCGTGCAGCAGGCGGAGGAGGCGGGCAAGTCCTACCTCTTCCTTCTCGAGGCCAACCCCGGCCCCGGCATGGGCGTGCTCCTGGCATTCGCGTTCTTCGGCGTCGGCGCGGCCCGCGCCTCGGCTCCCGGCGCGGCGATCATCCACTTCATCGGCGGCATCCACGAGATCTACTTCCCGTACGTGCTGATGAAGCCGGCGCTGCTCGCGGCCGTCATCCTCGGCGGTGCGACCGGTGTTGCGACGAACGTCGCGTTCAACTCCGGCCTCCGCGCCCCCGCCTCGCCCGGCTCGATCATCGCGGTGCTCCTCCAGACCGCGAACGACAGCTTCCTCGGCGTCATCCTCTCGGTGGTCCTCGCGACCGCCGTGTCGTTCCTGGTGGCCTCGGTCATCATCCGGTCCGGCCGCAAGCGCGACCTGGCCGCGGAGCAGGAGGGCGACGACAAGCTCGCCGCCGCCGTCGCCGCCAACGAGGCGAACAAGGGCAAGGAGAGCGCCGTCGGCTCGCTCATCAACGCCCGCGGCGCCAACGCTCCGCAGGACTCGGCCGGCGCCTCGACCGCGGGGGCCACGGCCACCGCGACCCAGGTCCGGAACATCGTCTTCGCCTGCGACGCCGGCATGGGCTCGTCCGCGATGGGCGCCTCGGTGCTGCGGAACAAGATGAAGAAGGCGGGCTTCGAGGACGTCACGGTCACCAACAAGGCGATCGCCGCTCTCGAGGACGACGTGGACCTGGTCATCACCCAGGCCGAGCTCACGGAGCGCGCCCGCCAGCGTACCCCGGGCGCCATCCACGTCTCCGTGGACAACTTCATGAACAGCCCGAAGTACGACGAGGTCGTCTCGCTGGTCGCGGAGCAGCACGGCAAGTAGTACGCCAACCATTCGGAGGGAACCCGTAGGGTGCGACAGAGCGGACACGCTCCGCTCGCCCCTGCGGGTTCCCTCGCTGTCAGCACCTCCACGGAAGGACGCACCCCATGAGCGACGTGCTCACCATCGGACAGATCGACGCCTCCGGCACCGCCACCACGAAGGAGGCCGCCATCAAGGAGGCCGCCGACATGCTGGTCGGCGTCGGCGCGGTCACCCCCGCCTACTACGAGGCCATGCTCGCCCGCGAGGCGACCGTCTCGACCTACATGGGCAACCTGCTCGCCATCCCGCACGGCACCAACGACGCGAAGGACGAGATCCGCTCCTCCGCCCTCTCGTTCGTGCGCTATGCGCAGCCGATCGACTGGGACGGCAACGAGGTGCGCTTCGTCGTCGGCATCGCCGGCGTCGACAACGAGCACCTCGAGATCCTCTCCAAGATCGCGATCATCTTCTCGGAGGAGGACGAGGTGCAGAAGCTCCTCGACGCCCCGGACGCGCAGTCGCTCTACAGCCTGCTGGGCGAGGTCAACTCCTGATGCCCACCGCCGTCCACTTCGGCGCCGGCAACATCGGCCGCGGCTTCGTCGGCCTGATCCTGCACGGCGCCGGCTACGAGCTCGTCTTCGCCGACGTCAACTCCGAGCTGATCGGCCGCCTCGCCGCCGCCGACAGCTACGAGGTGCACGAGGTGGGGGAGGAGGCGGCCACGCACGTCGTCGACCGCTTCCGCGCGATCGACTCGGCCGCCGACGAGGAGGCTCTCGTCCGCGAGATCGCCGCCGCCGACATCGTCACCACGGCCGTCGGCCCGAACATCCTGCGCTTCGTCGCCCCCGTGATCGCGAAGGGCCTCGCCGCCCGCGACGAGTCGGCGCCGCGGCTGGCGGTCATGGCCTGCGAGAACGCGATCAACGCCACGCGCCTCCTGCAGACCGAGGTCGCCGCGAACCTCGGTGCGGACGAGTGGGAGCGCCTGCGCACCCGCGCCGTCTTCGCCGACACCGCGGTGGACCGCATCGTCCCGAACCAGGACCCGGGCCAGGGCCTGGACGTGACGGTGGAGAGCTTCTTCGAGTGGGTCGTCGACCGCACTCCCTTCGAGGGCACCGAGCCGGAGATCCCGGGCGCGACCTGGGTCGACGACCTCGAGCCGTTCATCGAGCGGAAGCTCTTCACCGTGAACACCGGCCACGCGACGGCCGCCTACACCGGCTTCGCGGCCGGAGCGCACAAGCTCTCCGACGCGCTGGCGATGCCCGAGGTGCACGACGCGGTCAAGGCCGCGCTCGAGGACACCAAGGCGCTCATCGTGGCCAAGCACGGCTTCAGTGACGAGGAGCAGCAGGCCTACCTCGAGAAGACGCTGAAGCGCTTCGCGAACCCGTACCTGACCGACACGGTCGACCGGGTGGGACGCCAGCCGCTGCGGAAGCTGTCGCGGCACGAGCGCTTCATCGGACCGGCGGCCGAGCTCGCCGAGCGCGGGCGCACGCCGGAGGGACTGCTCGCCGCCATCGGCGCCGCGCTCCGCTTCGACGTGCCCGAGGACCCCCAGAGCGTGGAGCTCCACGAGAAGCTGACCGCGCTCAGCCCGGAGGAGTTCGTGGCGGAGGTCACCGGCCTCACGGCCGAGCATCCGCTCTTCGACCGGGTCGTGGCGGTCGTCCGCGGCTAGTCCCGTGGCCGCACGGCGGCGAACGACGACGAGGTCCCCTGCTTCCCGCGGGGGACCTCGTCGTCGTCTGCGGCGGCTCGGGCGGAGCGCTAGAACAGCCGCCAGCGGGTGAGCGGCCAGGCCACGGCGAAGACGCGTCCGGTGACCCTGTCGATCGGCACGGTCTTCACGCACGTGTCGATCGGCCCGCCGGCGCCGCGGCACTCGCCGAGCGAGTCGTTGGAGTTCGACCGGTGGTCGCCCAGGACGAAGAGGGAGCCCTCAGGGACGGTGTACTCGTCGAAGCAGCGGAGGGACGCGGGGCTCGTCGTGCAGTCGAGGGTCCCGGGGGTGAAGGGGAAGTCCTCGAACACGTAGGACTCGTCCAGCGGCTTCCCGTCGACCAGCACGTGCCCGTCGGCGTCGCAGCAGGAGACGGTGTGGCCCCCCTCGGCGATCAGCCTCTTGACGAGGAACTCCTCGTGGGAGGGGCCGATGCTGGTGACGTCGCCGAAGGTCTTCACGATCTCGGAGAGGGGGCTGCCGGCCTCGTCGCTCGCGCCCCAGTCGGCGTCGCGCGAGAAGACGACGATCTGCCCCTCCTCCGGCCCGCCCTGGAGGGCGAGGGTGCGGTCGACCAGGATGCGGTCGCCGAAGAACCCGCCGCCCTGGAGGGTGTTCTCCATCGATCCGGTCGGCACCGTGTACACCTTCACGAAGAAGGTCTGCACCAGGGCGATGACCGCGATCGCCGCCAGGATCGTCACCATCGGGTGCGAGTACCAGCTCCGCCTCGCGGTCGCTGACCTCGTCGTGCGCGCCATGTGCTCTCCCTCCGGCTCGACGGAGCCAGCCTAGGCGGCGGCGGACGCAGGGCCGGGCAGGGGGCGCGCATCGGGCGCGGAGGCGGAGGAGGGGGCGACACGCCCGAGGTGGCGGAGCGGCCGCGATTCGCGTAGCATCGACCCTTGGTGTTTTGCGCGTGCTCCGGCATGCCCGCGAACCCCGATCCGGGCTCTCGCCCGGTGGTGGCTCGTCGCGGAAACATTCGCACGACCAGTACACACACTACTTCCGAACGACAGTGAGGCTATGGCCAAAAAAGACGGTGTCATCGAAATCGAAGGTGCGGTTGTCGAGGCGCTCCCCAACGCGATGTTCCGCGTGGAGCTGACCAACGGACACAAAGTTCTCGCCCATATCTCGGGCAAGATGCGTCAGCACTACATCCGGATCCTCCCCGAGGACCGGGTGATCGTGGAGCTGAGCCCCTACGACCTGACCCGCGGCCGGATCGTCTACCGCTACAAGTAGGCGTTCGCTCCGCTGACGTTCGCGACGTGCGTGTCCTGTAAGGAACGGCCCCGGCATCCGCCGGGAGCACGACGCCAGCGAAAACAAGGACAAGAACAATGAAGGTCAACCCCAGCGTCAAGCGCATCTGCGACCACTGCAAGATCATCCGCCGCCACGGCAACGTGATGGTCATCTGCAGCAGCAACCCCCGCCACAAGCAGCGCCAGGGCTAGTCCCGCTGCTTCCGCGAGGGAGCGTTGGGGCGGCATGCCGCCCCCACTGCACAACTGAACACACCCGCAGCACCAGAAATCGCGCAGCACCCCGGCGACCCCGGGGTGGACGGCGAGGACACCTTCGGTCGGAGGCCGAGGCACCGGTGCTGCTTCACACCTCCACTCACTCACAGGAGAAGCCACAATGGCACGTCTGGCAGGAGTAGACATCCCGCGCGAGAAGCGCGTGGAGGTCGCACTGACCTACATCTACGGTGTCGGCCGCACTCGCGCGCTCAAGACCCTGAGCGACACCGGGATCGACGGCAACATCCGCGTCAAGGACCTCAGCGACGACCAGCTCGTCTCGCTCCGCGACTACATCGAGGGCAACTACAAGGTGGAGGGCGACCTCCGCCGCGAGGTCGCCGCCGACATCCGCCGCAAGGTCGAGATCGGCTCGTACGAGGGCCTCCGCCACCGTCGCGGCCTCCCGGTCCGTGGACAGCGCACCAAGACGAACGCGCGCACCCGCAAGGGACCCAAGCGCACCGTCGCCGGCAAGAAGAAGGCCGGCCGCAAGTAACGCGGGCGACACGGACCTAGAGGAGATACAGAATTGGCTACCCCCAAGTCGGCCGCGCGCAAGCCGCGCCGCAAGGAGAAGAAGAACATCGCTGTGGGCCAGGCCCACATCAAGTCGACGTTCAACAACACCATCGTCTCGATCACCGACCCCTCCGGGGCCGTCATCAGCTGGGCCTCGTCCGGTGGAGTCGGCTTCAAGGGCTCGCGCAAGTCGACGCCGTTCGCCGCCCAGCTCGCCGCCGAGTCGGCCGCGCGCCAGGCTCAGGAGCACGGCATGAAGAAGGTGGACGTCTTCGTGAAGGGCCCCGGCTCGGGTCGTGAGACCGCGATCCGCTCGCTCCAGGCCGCAGGCCTCGAGGTCGGCTCGATCAACGACGTCACCCCGCAGGCGCACAACGGCTGCCGCCCGCCCAAGCGTCGTCGCGTCTAAGCAGCACTCGCAGCCGTCGGTCGGCCGCACGAACCGCCTCCGGGCGGGGAGTGCGGCCGACCGGCGGATCGCGCATTTCTTTCACAACTCCACACCTCGCAAACGCACGTGTCATATAGCGGACACGTGATCGAAAGGAATCATCAGTGCTTATCGCACAGCGTCCGACGCTCACCGAGGAGAACATCTCGGAGTTCCGTTCCCGCTTCGTCATCGAGCCCCTCGAGCCCGGCTTCGGCTACACGCTCGGCAACTCGCTGCGTCGCACCCTGCTGTCCTCCATCCCCGGCGCCGCTGTCACCAGCATCCGGATCGACGGAGTCCTGCACGAGTTCACGACCGTCCCGGGCGTCCGCGAGGACGTCACCGAGATCATCCTGAACATCAAGGGACTCGTCGTCTCCTCCGAGCACGACGAGCCGATCACCGCCTACCTGCGCAAGCAGGGAGCCGGCCAGGTCACCGCCGCGGACATCTCGGCGCCGGCCGGTGTCGAGATCCACAACCCGGAGCTCGTCATCGCCACGCTGAACGACAAGGCGAAGTTCGAGCTCGAGCTCACGATCGAGCGCGGCCGTGGCTACGTCTCGGCGACCCAGAACCGCAGCGAGTTCTCCGAGGCCGGCCAGATCCCGGTCGACTCGATCTACTCGCCCGTGCTGAAGGTCACCTACCGCGTCGAGGCCACCCGTGCCGGCGAGCGCACCGACTTCGACCGCCTGGTCGTGGACGTGGAGACGAAGGCCGCGATCTCGCCGCGCGACGCCATCGCCTCCGCCGGACGCACGCTGACCGAGCTGTTCGGTCTCGCCCGCGAGCTGAACAACGCGGCCGAGGGCATCGAGATCGGCCCCGCGCCGGTCGACGCGGTCCTCTCGACCGAGCTGTCCATGCCCATCGAGGACCTCGACCTCTCGGTGCGCAGCTACAACTGCCTCAAGCGCGAGGGCATCAACAACGTCAATGAGCTCGTCGCCCTCTCGGAGACGCAGCTCATGAACATCCGCAACTTCGGTCAGAAGTCGGTGGATGAGGTCAAGGAGAAGCTGACGGAGCTCGGCCTGTCGCTCAAGGACTCGGTCCCCGGGTTCGACGGCGCCCACTTCTACAGCTACGACGACGAGAGCATCTAGGTCCTCCGCTCCGGAGCCCCGGCTCCTCGCGTCCGACCTGCTGACACCCCTTTAGTACTGGAGTAAACCCATGCCCAAGCCCACCAAGGGCCCCCGCCTCGGAGGCGGACCCGCACACGAGCGCCTGCTGCTGGCGAACCTGGCCGCGGCCCTGTTCACGCACAAGAGCATCAAGACGACCGAGACCAAGGCCAAGCGCCTTCGTCCGCTCGCCGAGCGCCTGGTGACCTTCGCCAAGCGCGGCGACCTGCACGCCCGCCGTCGCGTCCTCGCGACGATCGGCGACAAGTCGGTCGTCCACGAGCTCTTCACCGAGATCGCTCCGCTCGTCGCCGAGCGCGAGGGCGGCTACACCCGCATCACCAAGATCGGCCCCCGCAAGGGAGACAACGCGCCCATGGCCGTGATCGAGCTCGTCCTCGAGCCCGTCACGCCCAAAGCGAAGAAGTCGCGCACCGCCACGGCGCCCGTGTCCGCTCTGGTGGACGAGGCCCCCGCCGAGGAGACCACTGCCGAGGAGACCCCCGTCGAGGAGGCGCCCGTGCAGGACGCTCCCGTCGAGGACGCCGCGCAGGACGCTCCTGTCGAGGAGACCGGCGCGACCAAGTAGTCACGCCCCCTCTGCCGAGAGCCCTCCGTCCCCTCCGGGGCGGGGGGCTCTCGTCGTTCCACGGGGCCGAGTGGCGCGAATCGTCGCTTACGATGGCACGGCTGCGCTCGTCGGGTGCGGCCGCGTCACGACCGGCGCTCCCGGGGTCCGCCCCGACGATCCTCGGAGGACTCCTGTGCGACTGCGCTCCTCGGCCGCTGCGGCGCTCCTCGCCCTGGCACTCGCGGCCGGAGTGAGCGGCTGCGCCTCCGGCGAGGTGATCGACGTGCCGGAGTCGGCGGGCCTCGCGAGCACGACCCCGGTGCCGTCGGCCGCACCGACCGTGTCCTCCGTGCCCTCCGTGCCGTCGAGCGAGGGTGTGGACTGCGCGACCGCTCTCCCCGCCTCCCTCGTCGAGCAGGAGGCCGGCCTGACGGCGGGCACCGTGTCGATCACCGCCGCGGGAGACACGTGCTCCTACGCCGTCGACGGCGGCGACCCGGTCGTCGTGCTGACGCTGCACCGCGGGCCCCTCGTCGAGACCTTCACCGGTGCGGGCGAGGCGCTCGGCGCCGTGCCGGTCTCGCTGGGCACGGCCGCCTACTGGGTGCAGGGCATCGCCTCCGCCCCCTCCGAGCTGGCCGTGCTCGCAGGCGGCTGGGAGGCGCGGATCGTCTCCTCGGTCGGCGAGCAGTCGACGCTGGTCGGCTGGGCGGTCTCGGCCCTGGCGACCGTCGACGTCCCGCTCGCGGTCGCCTGAGCCGCGACCACGGCGCGCTCTAGACTCGTCTGATGCTCCACCGCGTCCGCCTCGACCTGGCCTACGACGGCTCGCACTTCTCCGGCTGGGCCAAGCAGCCCGGCCTCCGCACCGTGCAGGGGGTGCTCGAGGAGTCGCTCGCCCTAGTGCTGCGCTCCGAGCAGCACCCGACCGTGACGGTCGCCGGGCGCACCGACGTCGGCGTGCACGCCAGCGCCCAGGTCGCCCACGTCGACCTCACCCCCGAGCAGTGGGGCCGCATCAGCAGCGGCAGGCGCCGACCGGGGGAGGAGCCGTTCCCGCCCGCGTCGATCCTGGAGCGGCGGCTCCGCGGGATCCTCGGGCAGTACACCGACGTCTCGGTGCACCGGGTGACGGAGGCGCCGGAGGGGTTCGACGCGCGGTTCTCGGCGCGCTGGCGGCGGTACGAGTACCGGCTGGCCGACGCCTCCTCGATGCGCCACCCGCTCGACCGCACGTACACCACCTGGATCACCGACTCCCTCGACCTCGACGCGATGTCGGCCGCGGCCCGCTCGCTCCTGGGCCTGCACGACTACGCGTCGTTCTGCCGTGCCCGCGTAGGGGCCACCACCATCCGGAGCCTGCTCGACTTCACCTGGGAGCGCGACGCCGACGGAGTCCTGCACGCGCACCTGCGCGCGGACGCCTTCTGCCACAGCATGGTGCGGGCCCTCGTGGGGGCGTGCGTCGCGGTCGGCGCCGGGAAGCTCGAGGCGGGGGCGGTCCCGCTGCTGCGGGACGCCGCTAGACGGACCAACGCGTTCGCGGTGATGCCGGCCCGCGGCCTCATCCTCCGCGAGGTCGACTACCCCGAGGACGACGCGCTCGCCGAGCGGGCCCTGCTCACCCGCGCGAAGCGCACCGTGCGGACCGAGGGGCCGGACCCGGAGGACTCGGAGTGAGGCGAGGGCGCGCGCCCGCGCCCCGCGACCCGTGGCGGCTCGGGTCGCACCTCCCGCCGCCGGAGCCCCTGCCGCCACGATCCGTGCTTGGCCGCACGAGGGCTTTGCTGTAATGTCGACCCTTGGTGTTTTCGGCCGTGTGCCGAGCGCCCGAAGTTGAGCCCTCCACCGGATCGGTTCGTCCCCCTCGAGGGTCGAACGGCCACGGAGCGGGATCCACGAACACCTCACTCCGACCAGAAAGCAGCACTCACGTGACTCGCACTTTTTCTCCGAAGCCGGCTGACGTCCAGCACGACTGGATCGTCATCGACGCGTCCGACGTCGTGCTCGGCCGTCTCGCCACCCACGCCGCGGCGCTCCTGCGCGGCAAGCACAAGGCCACCTTCGCGCCGCACATGGACATGGGCGACTTCGTCATCATCGTCAACGCGGAGAAGGTCGCCCTCACCGGCCAGAAGCTCCTCCAGAAGAAGGCCTACCGCCACTCCGGCTACCCGGGCGGCCTCTCGGCCACCACGTACGCCGAGCTCCTCGAGAAGAACCCGGTCCGCGCCGTCGAGAAGGCCATCCGCGGCATGCTCCCCAAGAACTCCCTCGGCCGCGCCCAGCTGCGCAAGCTGAAGGTCTACACGGGATCCGAGCACCCCCACGCGGCCCAGCAGCCGCAGGCGTACGCCTTCACCCAGGTCGCCCAGTAGGCTCCGGCCCTCCCCGACACCCCAGACTTCGAAGACAAAGGATCACCTACACCGTGGCGAAGATCGCAGACCAGATCGACGTGGCTCCCGAGAGCTACTCCACCGAAAGCCCGGCCACCGAGGCGTCCACGACGCCCCGCGCCGTCCTCAACGTCTCCGGCGCAGCCGTGGGCCGACGCAAGCAGGCCATCGCCCGCGTGCGCCTCGTTCCCGGCAACGGCGGCATGACCGTCAACGCCCGCGAGTTCGCGGAGTACTTCCCCAACAAGCTGCACCAGCAGCTGATCACCGACCCCTTCAAGGTGCTCGACCTGATCGGCTCCTACGACGTGGTCGCCAAGATCACCGGCGGCGGCCCCTCCGGCCAGGCCGGCGCGCTGCGCCTCGCCATCGCCCGTGCTCTCAACGAGATCGACCGCGAGAACAACCGCGCGATCCTGAAGAAGGCGGGCTTCCTGACCCGCGACGCCCGCGTCATCGAGCGCAAGAAGGCCGGTCTCAAGAAGGCCCGCAAGGCGTCCCAGTTCTCGAAGCGCTAGTCGACGCGGCCTGACGGCCGCACGACCAGCAGCTCGAGAAGGGACTGCGCACCATGCCGCGCCTGTTCGGAACAGACGGCGTCCGTGGCCTCGCTAATCGCGAGGTCACGGCCGACCTGGCTCTCGGCCTCGCCCAGGCGGCCGCCCGTGTACTCGGAGCGGCCGCCCGGGCCGAGGGCCGTCGGCCCGTCGCCGTGCTCGCCCGCGACCCCCGCATCTCCGGTCAGTTCATCGGAGCCGCGGTCGCGGCGGGTCTCGCGAGCGCGGGAGTCGACGTGCTCGACGCCGGCGTCATCCCGACGCCCGCCACTGCCTACCTCATCGCCGACGAGAACGCCGACTTCGGCGTGATGATCTCGGCCTCGCACAACCCCGCCGCCGACAACGGCATCAAGTTCTTCGCCGCCGGCGGACGCAAGCTCCCGGACGAGCTCGAGAACCGCATCGAAGCGGCCCTCGGAGTCCCCCCGCTCACGCCGACCGGAGCCGACGTCGGCCGCATCACCCGCTTCTCCGACGCGGAGGACCGCTACGTCCTCCACCTGCTCGGATCCCTCGAGGGCACCCGTCTCGACGGCCTGCACGTGGTCATCGACTGCGCGCACGGCGCCGCCGCCGGCATCTCGCCCCAGGTGTTCACCGACGCCGGAGCGACCGTCACCGTCATCGGCAACGACCCTGACGGCCTCAACATCAACGACGGAGTCGGCTCCACCCACCTCGACAACGTCGCCGACGCCGTCCGCGCGGCCGGCGCCGACATCGGCATCGCCCACGACGGCGACGCCGACCGCTGCCTCGCGGTGGACGCCGAGGGCCGCATCGTCGACGGCGACCAGATCATGGCGATCCTCGCGACAGCCATGGCCCGCCGCGACGCCCTCCGCGACGACGTCCTCGTGGCCACCGTCATGAGCAACCTCGGCCTCAAGCTCGCCATGCGCGACGCCGGCATCCGCGTCATCGAGACCGCGGTCGGCGACCGCTACGTCCTCGAGGCGATGAACGACGGCGGCTACTCGCTCGGCGGGGAGCAGTCCGGCCACGTCATCATGAGCCGCTACGCCACCACCGGAGACGGCGTGCTCACCGGCCTCCAGCTCGCGGCCGAGATGGCCCGGACCGGACGCACGATCGCCGACCTGGCCGCCGTCATGTCCGTCTTCCCGCAGACCCTCCTCAACGTGCGCGGCGTCGACCGCGAGGGCGTCCGCGACGACGAGGTCATCGCCTCCGCCGTCGCCGACGCCACCGCCGAGCTCGGCAGCGACGGCCGCGTGCTCCTGCGCCCCTCCGGCACGGAGCCGATGGTGCGCGTCATGGTCGAGGCGAAGACGCAGGAGACGGCCGACCGCCTCGCCGAATCGCTCGCCGCGGTCGTGCTCGAGCGGCTGCGTTCTTAAGGAGCCGCTCCCTGCGCGGCTCCTCGCGGTCGGCTTGGGGAGGTGGTCGCGATGGGTGGAGCGGGGTGCGTTCGCCGCGGGTGAATCGCTTGGCACGCGATTCCCACGACGGCTCGTGGGTTGGGCCGCTCCCTGCGCGGCTCCTCGCGGTCGGCTTGGGGAGGTGGTCGCGATGGGTGGAGCGGGGTGCGTTCGCCGCGGGTGAATCGCTTGGCACCCGGCTGTGTTCGTTGAGGGGCCGCTCCCTGCGCGGCCCCTCGCGGTCGGCTTCGCGAGGTGGTTGCGATGGGTGGAGCGGGGCGCGTTCGCCGCGGGTGAATCGCTTGGCACGCGATTCCCACGACGGCTCGTAGGTTGGGCCGCTCCCTGCGCGGCTCCTCGCGGTCGGCTTGGCGAGGTGGTCACGATGGAGGGAGCGGGTCGCGTTCGCCGCGCGGGAATCGCTTGGCACGCGATTCACGCTGACGGCTGTGTTCGTTGCGGGGCCGCTCCCTGCGCGGCCCCTCGCGGTCGGCTTGTCGAGGTGGTCGCGCTGGGTCGGTGGCTGCGCGGTGCGCGCGGCGGCGAACAGCGACCGGGGGCGCGGTCAGATCTTGCGGAGGAGGACCGAGGAGACCGTGTGGTCGGCCTGCTTGCGGAGGACCAGGCTCGCGCGGGAGCGGGTGGGGCGCACGTTCTGCAGCAGGTTCGGCTCGTTGATCGCGGCCCAGATGCTCCGCGCGCGCTCACGGGCCTCGTCCGGACTGAGCGCCGCGTAGCGGTGGAAGTAGGAGTTCGGATTCGCGAACGCGCCCTGCTGCAGGGTGAGGAAGCGCTCCTCGTACCAGCGCGCGATGTCGCTGGTCCGGGCGTCGACGTAGACGGTGAAGTCGAACAGGTCGCTCACCGCCAGGCCGTGACCGGGCACCGGCGGCTGCAGCACGTTCAGGCCCTCGACGATCAGCACGTCCGGCCGCCGCACGACGATCTCGGCGTCGGGGACGATGTCGTAGGACAGGTGCGAGTAGAACGGCGCGCGCACCTCCGCGGCCCCGCCCTTCACCTCCGAGACGAAGCGCAGCAGCGCCCGCCGGTCGTACGACTCGGGGAAGCCCTTGCGGCTCATCAGACCGCGGCGCTCCAGCTCGCGGTTGGGCAGCAGGAAGCCGTCGGTGGTCACCAGCTCGACGCGGGGCGTGTCCTCCCAGCGGGCGAGCAGCTCCCGCAGCAGGCGCGCGATCGTCGACTTGCCCACCGCGACCGACCCCGCGACGCCGATCACGAACGGAGTCGGCTGCGCGCGCTCCCCGAGGAACGTGCTCGTCGCGCGGTGCAGGTGCCGCGCGCCACCGGCGTACAGGCTCAGCAGGCGCGAGAGCGGCAGGTAGACCTCCGCGACCTCGGTGAGGCTCAGCCGGTCGCCCAGCCCCCGCAGCTGCACGACCTCGGTCTCCGACAGCGGCAGCTCCGTGGTGCGGGCGAGCTCGGCCCAGTCGGAGCGGACGATCTCGACGAAGGGGGAGGGGTGCGCGTCGCGCGCGGGATCGCGAGGAGACGACGGCATGGGGACCGATCCTAGCGTCCGCCCCGCCGGGTGCCCGACGCCGCGGGAGGCGCCTCCGCGCCGCTTAGAATCGAGCGCATGTGTGGAATCGTTGGATACGTCGGTGAGCGCGACAGCCTGGCCGTGCTGCTCGGGGGCCTGAAGCGTCTGGAGTACCGCGGCTACGACTCGGCCGGCGTGGCCGTGATCGACGCCGACGGGCAGCTCGACAGCCGCAAGCGCTCGGGCAAGCTCAGCGTCCTGGTCGACGACCTCGAGGCGCACCCGCTGGCCGAGGGCACCACGGGCATCGGCCACACCCGCTGGGCGACGCACGGCGGCCCGACCGACCGCAACGCCCACCCCCACCTCGCGGACGAGGGCAGGCTCGCCGTCATCCACAACGGCATCATCGAGAACTTCCAGCCGCTCAAGGAGCAGCTGCTCGCCGAGGGCGCCGTCTTCGAGAGCGAGACCGACACCGAGGTCGCCGCGCACCTGATCGCCCGCGAGTACCGCCGCACCGGCGACCTCGTGCTCGCCTTCCAGGCCGTCGTCGCGCACCTCGAGGGCGCGTTCACTCTGCTCGCCCTGCACCAGGACCAGCCCGGCGTGGTCGTCGGCGCGCGCCGCAACTCGCCGCTCGTGATCGGCCTGGGCGACGGGGAGAACTTCCTCGGCTCCGACGTCGCGGCGTTCGTCGAGTTCACCCGCCGCGCGGTCGCCATCGGCCAGGACCAGATCGTCACGATCACCCCGGAGCTCGTCACGGTGACCGACTTCTTCGGCAACCCCGTCGAGACCGAGCCGTTCGAGATCGCCTGGGACGCGTCGGCGTCCGAGAAGGGCGGCTGGTCGAGCTTCATGGCGAAGGAGATCACCGAGGGCCCCGAGGCCGTCGCGAACACGCTCCGCGGCCGCATCCACGAGGGCGCGATCACGCTGCCCGAGCTCGACGCGCTCGGTCCGGTGCTGACGGAGATCGACCGAATCACGATCATCGCCTGCGGCACGGCCGCCTACTCGGGCATGGTCGCCAAGTACGCGATCGAGAAATGGGCGCGCGTCCCCGTCGAGGTCGAGCTCAGCCACGAGTTCCGCTACCGCGACCCGGTGCTCACCCCGCGCACCCTCGTCGTCTCGATCAGCCAGTCCGGTGAGACGATGGACACGCTGATGGCGGTCAAGTACGCCCGCGAGCACGGCGCCAAGACGCTCTCGGTCTGCAACACCCAGGGCGCGACGATCCCACGCGAGTCGGACGCCGTGCTCTACACGCACGCGGGCCCGGAGGTGGCGGTCGCCTCGACCAAGGCCTTCGTCGCCCAGATCGCGGCGCTCTACCTCTTCGGGCTGCACCTGGCCGCGGTGCGCGGTGCCGCCTCCACCGAGCTCGTCGCCTCGCAGGCGGCCCAGCTCGCCGCGATCCCGGAGAAGCTCTCCCGCGTGCTCGACGCCTCCGACGACATCGCCCAGCTGGCCGGCTGGATGGCCGACACCCGCGCGGTGCTGTTCCTCGGCCGCCACGTCGGCTACCCGGTGGCGCTCGAGGGCGCGCTGAAGCTCAAGGAGCTCGCCTACATCCACGCCGAGGGCTTCGCGGCGGGCGAGCTCAAGCACGGCCCGATCGCACTGATCGAGCCTGGCCAGGTCGTCTTCGTGATCGTGCCGAGCCCGAGCGAGTCGTACGAGCTGCAGCGCAAGGTGATCTCGAACATCCAGGAGATCAAGGCCCGCGGCGCCCGCGTCATCGCGATCGCGGAGCAGGGCGATACGGCCGCGATCCAGATCGCCGACGAGGTCGTGCCGATCCCGCTCGCCGACCCGCTGTTCGAGCCGCTGCTCGCCGTCACCCCGCTGCAGATGTTCGCGATGGAGCTCGCCGCCGCCAAGGGCCTCGACGTCGACCAGCCGCGCAATCTCGCCAAGTCGGTCACGGTCGAGTGATCGAGCCGTGATCGTGGGGATCGGGGTGGACGTCGTGGACCTCGCGCGCTTCGAGCGCTCGCTGACGCGCACGCCCCGGCTCCGCGACCGGCTGTTCGCCGAGAGCGAACGCTCGCTCCCGGTCGCCTCGCTGGCGGGCCGCTTCGCCGCCAAGGAGGCGCTGATCAAGGCGCTCGGCGACTCCGTGGGCGCCCGCTGGCACGACATGGTCGTCGAGCGGGACGAGCACGGGAATCCGTCCTTCGCGCTGCACGGCCCGGCCCGGGCGGCCGCGGAAGCGCGCGGGATCACGCGCGTGCACCTCTCGATGACGCACGACGCGGGCGTGGCCTGCGCGTTCGTGGTGGCAGAGTCGTGAGCGTCCCCGCGTCGTACCGCGAGGCGGTGATCGACGTCGACGCGATGGCGGCGAACGCCGCGCGTCTGCGCGAGCTCACCGGTGCCCGACGGCTGATGGCCGTCGTCAAGGCCAACGGCTACGGGCACGGCGCCCTGGCCGCGGCGCAGGCGGCGCTCGACGGCGGCGCGGACGCCCTCGGCACCGCGGAGCTGCGGGAGGCCGTGGCCCTGCGCGAGGCAGGCGTCGTCGCTCCGATCCTCTGCTGGCTGCACGACCCCGGCGAGGACTTCGACGCGGCGCTCGAGCACTCGATCGACGTCGCCGTCTCCTCGGCCGACCAGCTCGACACGCTCGCGCAGTCGGCGGAGGACCGCGGCGTGCGCGCGGCCGTGCAGCTCAAGGTCGACACGGGCCTCAGCCGCAACGGCGCCGCGGAGGAGGAGTGGCCGCACCTGGCGGAGTCGCTCGCCCGTCACAGCGCTCGCGGCACCGTCCACCTCACCGGGCTCTTCTCGCACCTGTCCAACACCTCGCGCGAGGACGACCTCGCCCAGCTCGCGCTCCTCCGCCGCGCCGAGGCCGTGCTGGCCGCGCACGGGGTGCAGGTGCCGGTCCTGCACCTCGCGGCGACGGCGGCGGCGCTGCGCCTCCCGGAGACACGCCTCGACATGGTGCGCAGCGGCATCGCCCTCTACGGACTCTCGCCGTTCGAGGACGAGACCTCGCTCCAGCTCGGGCTTGTCCCGGCGATGACGCTGCAGGGCCGCGTCGCCGGCGTCCGCCGGGTGCCCCACGGGACCGGCGTGAGCTACGACTACACCTGGCGGGCCGAGGGCGGGACGACCCTCGCGCTCGTGCCGTTCGGCTACGCGGACGGCATCCCGCGGAGCGCCTCCGGCGTCGCGGAGGTCTCGATCGGCGGCCGCCGCCACCGGATCGCCGGGCGGGTCGCGATGGATCAGTTCGTCGTCGACGTGGGGGATGCGAGCGTCGCGACGGGCGACCCGGTGACGCTCTGGGGCGACCCGACGACCGGCGTCCCCTCGGTCGACGAGTGGGCGCGGTGGTGCGGCACCATCAACTACGAGCTGGTCACCCGGCTCGGGCCGCGGGTCCAGCGGCGGCTGCTGAGCGCGGCGGACGGCCGTGCCTGAGCGCTCCTGGTTCGCGGACCGCGTCGTCGAGGTCGCCGATCCGGAGGCCATGGCGGAGCTCGGCCGCGAGCTCGGCCGAGTGCTGCGCGCCGGCGACCTGCTGGTGCTGACCGGGCCGCTCGGCGCGGGCAAGACGACCTTCACGCGCGGGCTCGGCGAGGGCCTCGACGTGCGGGGTCCCGTGACGAGCCCCACCTTCGTGATCGCGCGGACGCATCCGCCGCTGCACGACGGGCCGCCGCTCGTGCACGTCGACGCCTACCGCGTGGGCTCGCCGGTCGAGCTCGACGACCTCGACCTCGATCCGGCGCGCTCGGTGGTCGTCGTGGAGTGGGGGGCCGGGATGCTGGACGGCGTCGCGGAGTCCTGGCTCGACGTGGTCATCGAGCGGCCGACCGCCGGCTCCGACGCCGAGGAGGGCGAGGAGCCGATCGAGCCGCGGACCGTCCGCTTCCGCGGCACCGGCTGGAGCTGAGCCCGCGGGTACCCTGGACGCGTGCTCCTCGCGATCGACACCTCCTCCGGAACCTCCGTCGCCGTCGTCGACTCCGCGGGCGCCGTGCGCTCGGAGCGCACCGAGACCGACACCATGCGCCACGCGGAGGTGGTCGGCCGGCTGATCCAGGAGGCGCTCGAGGCGGCCGACGTGGCTCCCGGGGGCATCGAGGCGGTCGCCGTGGGCATGGGCCCCGGCCCCTTCACCGGCCTCCGAGTCGGGATCGCCGCCGCCCGGGCCTTCGCGCTCGGCCGCGGCGTCCGCACCCTCCCCGTGGTCTCGCACGACGCGATCGCGCTCGCCGCGCTGCGGCACGGGCGCGCCGCGGGCTTCCTCGTCGTCACCGACGCCCGCCGCCGAGAGCTGTACTGGAGCGCCTACGACGGGCTCGACGATCAGGGGCTCCCCGTCCGCCTCGCCGGCCCGGGCCTGGACAAGCCGCCGGCCCTCCCGCATCCGGAGCTCCCGCGCCTGGAGGCCGAGTCTGTCTCCGCCGGCGAGCTCGGAGTCGTGGCCGCCCGCCTGCGCGCGGCCGGTCGGCCCGGTGCCGCGGACGAGCCCCTCTACCTCCGCTCGCCCGACGTCACGCTGTCCGCCGGCCCCAAGCGGGTGACCGCATGAGCGAGGCCGTGCTCCGCGACGCGCAGGCGGACGACCTCGACGCCGTCATGGCGATCGAGGAGTCCGAGTTCGCCGGCGACGCCTGGTCGCGCGGGATGATGGCGGAGGAGATCCGGAGCCGTCACACCCGGTACCTGGTCGCCGAGCAGGACGGCGAGGTGGTCGGCTACGCCGGGCTCCTCTGCCCCGTCGGCGCCCACGAGGGCGACGTGCAGACGATCGCGGTCGTCGCCCGGGTCCGCCGCACCGGCCTCGGCCGCCGACTGCTGCGCGCGCTCCTCGAGGCGGCCCGCGAGCGCGGCGCCCGCGAGGTCTTCCTCGAGGTCCGCGCCGACAACCCCGCCGCGCAGACCCTCTACCGCTCGGAGGGCTTCGAGGAGATCGGCGTCCGCCCCGCCTACTACCAGCCCGACGGAGTGGACGCGATCGTGATGCGCCGGCCGCCGACCCCGACCCAGGAGACCCCGTGAGCACCGGACCCCTCGTCCTCGGCATCGAGACCAGCTGCGACGAGACGGGGATCGGCATCGTCCGCGGCACGACGCTTCTCTCGAACACCATCGCCTCCTCGATGGAGGAGCACGCCCGCTACGGCGGCGTCGTGCCCGAGGTGGCCGCCCGGGCGCACCTGGAGGCGCTCGAGCCCGCCCTGCACGCGGCGCTCTCCGAGGCCGGTGTCGCGCTCGGCGACCTGGACGCGATCGCGGTCACCAGCGGACCGGGGCTCTCGGGCGCCCTCATGGTCGGCGTCGGAGCGGCGAAGGCGCTCGCCGTCTCGCTCGGCCTGCCGCTCTACGCCGTGAACCACCTCGTCGGCCACGTGGGAGCCGACGTCCTCCGTGCAGACGGCAGCGAGGGCAGCCCCGTCGAGGTGCCGACGATCGCGCTGCTGGTCTCGGGCGGGCACACCTCGCTCCTGCACGTGCGCGATCTGGTGTCGGACGTCGAGCTGCTCGGCGAAACCATCGACGACGCCGCCGGCGAGGCCTTCGACAAGGTGGCGCGAGTCCTGGGCCTGCCCTATCCGGGCGGACCGCAGATCGACCGGGTGGCGGCGGACGGGGACCCGAAGGCGATCCGCTTCCCCCGCGGGCTCAGCCTGCCGAAGGACCTCGAGCGCCACCGCTACGACTTCTCGTTCTCGGGGCTGAAGACCGCGGTCGCCCGCTGGGTCGAGAAGCGCCAGGACGCGGGGGAGGAGGTGCCCGTGGCCGACGTCGCGGCGAGCTTCCGCGAGGCGGTCGCCGACGTCCTGCTCACGAAGGCGCTCGCCGCCTGCCGCGACCGGGGCGTGCCGCGCCTCCTGCTCGGGGGCGGCGTGGTCGCGAACGCCCGGGTGCGCGCGCTTGCGGAGGAGCGGTGCGCGGCCGCGGGAGTGACCCTGCGGATCCCGGCGCTCTCGCTCTGCACCGACAACGGCGCGATGATCGCCGCACTGGCGGCGCAGCTGATCGAGGCGGGGCATCCGCCGTCGGGGCTCGGCTTCGGGGCCGACTCGACCCTCCCGGTCACCGAGATCCAGGTCCGCTGAGGCCTCTACCGGGCGGCGGCCGGGCCGCGCAAGCGCCGTCCAGCTTTTTGACAGGCGGATCGTGCCACTGCCACTCTTGGCCGCATCCGCTCGTTCCTGACCCTGGGGGATTCCATGACCACTCCGTACACGCCCGCGTCCGACCGCTACAACATCCTGGCGATCATCGGCTTCATCGCCTCGTTCTTCGTCTCCATCGTGGGCATCGTGCTGGGCTTCATCGCCCTGTCGCAGATCAAGCGCACGGGGGAGAAGGGCCGCGGCCTCGCCCTCGCCGCCGTCATCATCGGCTTCGTCGCGATCATCATCACCATCATCTCGTTCGTCGCGCTCTTCTCGATCGCGGCGACCATGCCCTCGACCGGGTACTGATCGACACGCCTCCGAGGCTCGGGGGCGCCCGCACCACCAGGAGGACACCGTGACCGACGACACCGCGCCCGGACCGCAGACCGGACCGGCGCCCGCGCCGTTCGCCCCTCCGCTCGGCGAGCCGTCGGCGGCCTACCCGCCGCCGACGGCCGCCGCCGATCCCTACCCCGGGCTCCCGCCCCGCCGCCCGCCGATGAACCCGCTCGCGGTCGCGGCTCTGGTGTGCGGACTGCTGGGGCTGGCGCCCGCCGCCATCGTCCTCGGCCACATCGGCTTCGCCCAGGCCCGACGCTCCGGACAGCGCGGCCGCGGTCTCGCGGTCGCCGGCTTCGTGCTGGGCTACCTCGCGATCGTCCTCGCGGTGATCGCCTACCTCGCCTGGACGGCCTTCGTCGGCGACCTGCGCGACGGCGGGTATCTGCCCGCGTGAGCGGACGGAACCCCTCCGCCGCCGCCCGGGTGCTGGCTAGACTCGCGCCATGAGCGACGACAGCACCCGTCCCGGCCCCGGCTCCGACGAGCAGCACGGCTCCGTCCCGGTCCCGCCGGCCCCGCCCGTCCCCCCGGCTCCGCCCGCTCCGCCCTCGGCCGCGTCGCAGCCGTCGGTGCCGCTCGCCGACTCCGCGCCGCCGACCTACGGGTCGCCGCCGCCCCCGCCGGCGTACCCCTCGGCGCCTGCGTACTCCTCCGCGCCCGGCCACCCCGCCGCCTACGCGGCCGCACCGGCGCCCGTCGTCCCGCGCACGCTGAGCCTCGTCGGGATGATCCTCGGCATCGTCGGCCTGGTCATCACGCTCTTCGCCGCCGGCTTCGGCTTCCTGCTGTCGGCTCCAGCCGTCGTGCTCGGCTTCCTCGGACGCCGGCGCGAGCCGGCCGCACGCGGCTTCGCGCTGACCGCGATCATCACCGGGTTCGCCGGCATCGCCGTCTCGCTGATCTACCTGGCGGTCTTCCTCGTCTTCGTCGTGGTGGCCCTCGCCGCCGGCACCTCCGGCTACTGAGCCGGCGCGGGCCGCTCGACGCGCTCCGCGAGCAGCGCGCGGTGGCGCCCGGCGATCCGCGTCAGGATCAGCACCGCGCTGCCGGTGCCGGAGAGGCCCAGCCGCTTGCGGAAGCGGGCGGGGTCGACGTCCACCCCGCGCTTCTTGATCTCGAGCACGCCGATGCCGCGGGTGCGCAGCTCTTTCGCCAGCGTGCGCTCGTCCAGCGGCAGCTCGGCGAGGACTCGGAAGCTGCGGAGGAAGGGCGAGGCGGCCGCATGGTCGCCGGTCAGGTAGGCGATGCCGGGCGAGAGCATCCGCGAGCCGCTGGAGCGCGCGAGCTCGCCCAGGAGGCGCGCGCGGATCGCGGAGCCGTCCGGCTCGTGCACGAACGCGCCGAGGGGGCCGACCTCCTCGTCCTCGCTGTCGCCCGCCGCGGTGAGCTCGGAGGAGCCGGTCGCGCCGAGCAGCAGAGCGGAGCGGCGCACGCCCGGGCGTGCCAGAGAACCGAACCAGAGCCCGGTCTCGACCAGCTCCCCGTCGACCGAGACCCACTGCGCCTCGGCGTCCCGCGGCAGGCGCTCGCGGTCGAAGCCGGGACCCACCTTCACGCCCACGGGACGATGCTCGGCCAGGCCGAACGCGAAGTCGAGCGAGGGGGAGTAGTCGTCCGGATCGTCGAGCCGGCGGGTCTCGCGGTGGCCCGCCGTGCGGCGTGCCGGGTCCAGGTAGACGGCGTCGAAGCCGTCGAGGTCGAAGGCCTCGGCCGTCGAGTGCACGGCGCTCGCCGCGGGGAACGGGGCGAGGTTGAAGCTGGCCAGGGTCGCGGTGACCTCGTCGGCCTCGACGGCGGTGACCGCCAGGTCGATCGCGGCCATCGCGAGGGCGTCGCCGCCGATCCCGCTGCCGAGGTCGGCGACGCGCGCCGCTCCCGCCGCGGCGAACCGGCCGGCGTGCAGGGCGGCGACGCGCAGCCGCGTCGCCTGCTCGAGTCCCGCGTCCGTGAAGAGCATCGAGCGGGCGAACTCTCCGAACTTCGCCTCCGCCTTCTGCCGGAGCCTCGCCTGGGTGAGCACCGCGGCGACGAGGACGGGGTAGTGGCCGGCGGCCCGGAGGCGTGCCACGGCCCGCACCAGGTCGTCGGACCGGTAGCCGTCGAGGGAGTCGAGGAGCCGGAGGCCCTCGGGGGAGAGGAGCTCGACCAGCTCGTCGCGTCGCATCCGGCCATGGTAGGCCACGGCCTCCCGGCGGGTCCGCCGCCCCGCTTGGCACTCTGATTGCACGAGTGCCAGCGGAGCCCCTACGATGGATCTAGCACTCTCGGAGCGTGTGTGCCAGAACCGCGTTCCGCCCACATCGTCGTCAAGAAAGAGGTCAACCGTGTCGGTGTCCATCAAGCCGCTCGAAGATCGCATCGTCATCAAGCAGGTCGAGGCGGAGCAGGTGACCGCTTCCGGTCTCGTCATCCCCGATACCGCCAAGGAGAAGCCGCAGGAGGGCGAGGTCGTCGCCGTCGGACCCGGTCGCATCGACGACAACGGCAACCGCGTGCCGCTCGACGTCGCCGTCGGCGACAAGGTGATCTACTCCAAGTACGGCGGAACCGAGGTCAAGTTCGGTGGCGAGGACCTGCTGGTCCTCTCCGCTCGCGACGTCCTCGCGGTCGTCGTCCGCTAGGCAGCATCCCTCGGAAGGGCCCGTCGACCTCGGTCGGCGGGCCCTTCCGTCGTTCCCGGTCCTCCTCGCGGCCAGTGGCCTGATCCGCCCGCTACGGGGCCGTCTCCCCACCGCGCGGCTGCGTAGCATCGGGGGAGTGACCAGCTCCCGCACCCCTGCCGAGTCCGTCTCGCCGTCCCCTTCGGACGTGCCCGTCGGCGAAGGAGTGGAGGCGCTCGGAGCGGCGGGACGCCCGGGCGGGATGTCAGGCACGGGGCTGCTGTTCGCGTTCTCGGCCTACCTGCTCTGGGGTGCGATGCCCCTCTACTTCATCGCGATGGCGCCGGCCTCGCCGTTCGAGATCGTCGCGTTCCGGGTGCTCTTCTCGCTCGTCTTCTGCGTGATCCTGCTCACGGTCCTCCGCGGCTGGCGCTCCTTCGGCGCGCTGCTGCGCCGCCCCCGCCTGCTCGGCGTGATGGCGATCGCGGGCGTGCTCATCTACGTCAACTGGCAGGTCTACGTGATCGCCACGACCACGGGCCACGTCATCGAGGCGGCCCTGGGCTACTTCATGAACCCGCTGGTCACGGTGCTGCTGGGCGTCCTGGTGCTGCGCGAGCGCCTCCGGCCACTGCAGTGGGCCGCGATGGGCGTCAGCGCGGTCGCGGTGCTGGTCATCGCGGTGGGCTACGGATCCTTCCCGTGGATCTCGCTCGCCCTCGCCTTCTCGTTCGGCCTCTACGGCCTGGTGAAGAGCCGCGTCGGCGGCACGGTGGACGCGGTCGGCGGGCTGACGCTCGAGACGCTCTGGCTGACGCCGCTCGCCGTCGTGCAGCTGGCGGTTGTCGGCTCTACCGTGGGGCTGACCCTGACGACGGAGGGGACGGGGCACGCCCTCATCCTCGCCTCGGCCGGCATCGTCACGGCCGTCCCGCTGCTCCTGTTCGCGGGCGCCGCCCGCCGGCTCCCGCTGTCGATCGTCGGCTTGGTGCAGTACCTGACGCCGTTCCTGCAGTTCCTCGTCGGGGCCTTCGTCCTGCACGAGGAGATGCCGCTCGAGCGCTGGATCGGCTTCGCTCTGGTGTGGGCCGCCCTGGCGATCTTCTCAGGCGACCTCGTCGCCGCGGAGCGCAGACGGCGCCGTTCCTCCGTCTGATCTGCGGAACGCGTCGTCCTGGCGCGGCGCGACAGCGGAATGGTAACGATCCGGTCGCGAAACGTATTGGTAACACCCCTGTATTGTTCACGGCTGCTTCGGAGGTTAGGTTGGCCGAGCGGTTGCCACCGGCGCCGCTCCCACTGACACACACTTCTCAAGGAGCAACATGGGCGTTTACGCGAAGGCCGGCTCGGCCCGCGCGCGGTCCCTCCGGGCAACCCTCGGCGGCGTCGCCATTCTGGGCGCCAGCGCTCTCGTCCTCGCCGGCTGCGCCGGCGGCGGCGACAGCGGATCGGGCGGCGACAGCGGCTCGGGCGACCTGTCCCTCAAGATCGGCACGATCCTCCCGCAGACCGGCACCCTCGCCGTCCTCGGCCCGCCCGAGATCGCGGGCGTCGACCAGGCGGTCGTCGACATCAACGACGCCAAGGCCGGCATCACGATCGACGTGGAGCAGAAGGACTCGGGCGACACCACGACCGACATCGCGACGCAGTCGGCCACGTCCCTCATCGCCGACAACGTCTCCGCCATCATCGGCGCGGCGTCCTCGGGCGTCTCGAAGACCTTCATCGACCAGGTGACCCAGGCGGGCGTCGTCCAGATCTCGCCGGCCAACACCTCGCCGGACTTCACGACCTACGACGACGACGGCTACTACTGGCGCACCGCTCCCTCGGACGTGCTCCAGGGCCGCATCCTCGGCAACAAGATCCTCGGCGACGGCAAGACCAACGTCTCGATCCTGTACATGAACGACGCGTACGGCACCGGCCTCGAGAAGAACATCAAGGAGACCCTCGAGGCGGGCGGAGCATCCGTCGCGGCCGAGGAGATCTTCGAGCCGGCCTCGACCGACTTCAACTCGGCGCTGACCTCGGTCCTCGCCCCGAACCCCGACGCGCTGGTCGTCATCTCGTTCGACGAGATCAAGACCATTGCGGAGCAGCTCTCGGCCAAGGGCTTCGACTTCTCGAAGCTCTACGGCACGGACGGCAACTACGGCGTCATCGGCGAGTCCGACACCAACGTCGACATCGCCGGCGCGCAGTTCACCAACCCGGGCGTCCAGGCGTCCGAGGACTTCCAGGGCAAGCTGCAGTCGCTCGTCGAGTCGCAGGGCAACGACGCGCTGACCGTGTTCAGCTATGCGCCGGAGTCGTACGACGCCACGGTCCTGACCGCTCTCGCCGCGCTCCAGGGCAAGGCGACGGACGGTGCGACCATCCGCGACAACCTCATGTCGGTCTCGGAGGGCGGCACCAAGTGCACGACCTTCGCCGACTGCGCGAAGCTCATCGCCGACGGCGAGGACGTCGACTACGACGGCCTCTCCGGCCCGATCTCGTTCGACGAGAACGGCGACACCAGCGAGGCCTCGGTCTCGATCTACAAGTACGGCACGGGCAACACCACCTCCTTCGAGGAGACCGTCGAGGGTTCGCTGAACTGACGACGCGGTGACGCGGCTCCTGCCGCATCCCTGAGGGGCTCGGTCTTCGGACCGGGCCCCTCCGCCGTTCCCGGAGCGCAGAGCAGGAGACGCGCCGGTCGTGCGGACGCAGCGAGGCGCGGCGGTCGTCCGGGAGGGTGACCGCTGTCGGGTGCGGGCGGACGGCTCCGCGGCGTCCAGGGCCCCGCGTGGCGTCGAGGAGCCACTCCGGGGAGGAGCGGCTCGGACGGCCTGCACGCGCCTCCGAGCGCCTCTCCCGGCCTCGAGGGCGCCCTGCCGGACCGCGGGCGGGAGCGACGACGTCGAGCGGGAAGGCAGAAGCGCGCGCCCTCCCGAGGGAGGACGCGCGCTCGCGCAGTGCGGAGGACCTAGGAGGCGCGGAGCAGCTCCGCCTCCTGCGCCAGGCGGTACGTGACGAAGGAACGGCTGTAGTTGCGGCGCTTGCCGCCGGTGGTCTCGGCGATGACGACCTGGGCGTAGACGCCGACGACGCGCCAGCGCTCGTAGTCGCCGATCGCACCGGTGCCGAAGCCGGCTCCGAGTTCCACAGGGGCGGGGGTGTAGCTCTTCATGGTCGGCTCCTTCGAGGCGGACGACGCGGCGATCGAGACGCTGCGGGGAGGGGAGGAGATCGGCGACCGATCGCGGTCCCTACCGGGGGAGAGGGGAGCGGGACGTCCCCCTGCAGGGCTGTCCCGTGTCCCCAAAACTACGGCAGGCAGGGCGATATCCTGTCCCCCTCGTGGGGGTCGCTGGTGCGGAGAGACTCTCGCTGTCCTGCCCTCGTACCGCGGACAGGAGACCGAGGGTCCGGCCCGCCGTTCCGCCGACTTCCCGGGGGTTCGGCGGGCATCGCGGAGAGACCGGTGAAGGCCTGTCCGCGCCGGGAGAGCGGCCCCCCCGCCTCCCTTCTGCGGCACCCCGTGCCGGCGCGTCTCCGGGCACCGAGCCGCCTGCCTTCCCGCCCTGCTCGGAGTGGTCTCCGAGCCGCCCGGCGCCCTGGGCGAGCGGCCCCGCCTCCGCCCCGGAGCCGCACCGGCCCCTCGGCCCCGCTCGCGCCCGCTCCGCGCCCCGGCAACGACGAAGGGCCCGCCGTCCGGAGACGACGGGCCCTTCGCAGCGGGGGTCAGCCGCCGACGGTCGGGGTGCTCGTGGTGACCTCGTTGGTCGTCGCGAGCGTGCCCAGGTAGAGCTCGATGACCTTCGGATCGTTCATCAGCTCCCGGCCCGCGCCCTCGTAGGCGTCGCGGCCCTGGTCGAGGACGTAGCCGCGGTCGCAGATCTGCAGCGCCCGCCGCGCGTTCTGCTCGACGATCATGATCGAGACGCCTGCGCGGTTGATCCGCTGCACGTTGACGAAGGTCTCGTCCTGCCGCATCGGGGACAGGCCGGCGCTGGGCTCGTCGAGCAGCAGCATCGACGGGTCCATCATCAGAGCCCGCGACATCGCCACCATCTGGCGCTCACCGCCCGAGAGCGACCCCGAGCGCTGCTTGAGCCGCTTGCTGAGCTCCGGGAAGAGCTCGGTGACGAACTCGAGCCGCTCCTTGTACAGCTTCGGCTTCTGGTACATGCCCATCTCGAGGTTCTCCTCGATGGTGAGCGACGGGAAGACGTTGTTGTTCTGCGGCACGAAGCCCACGCCCTTGGACACCAGCTTGTCGGCCTTGAGGCCGGTGATGTCCTCGCCGTTCAGCAGGACGGTGCCCTGGCGGATGTTGACCAGGCCGAACATCGCCTTCAGCAGCGTCGACTTGCCGGCGCCGTTCGGGCCGATGATCCCGACGAGCTCGCCGCGCTTCACGTAGACGTTCGAGCCGTTGAGGATGTTGACCCCCGGCACGTAGCCCGCGTGCAGATCGTGCGTCTCGAGGGTGTTCGGAGTCGTCGTGTCGGCGGTCATCTCTCGTCCTTCTCGAATTCGACGGCCGGGGCGTCGGTCGTCGGGGCGACGCTCGTCGGCGCGGAGGCCGACGGGGACGCCGTTCCGGCCGCCGGAGCGTCGTGGCCGGGCGTCGGGATGCCGGCCTGCTCCGCCTGCCGCTCCACGTCCTCGCGGACGAGGTCGGAGTCCATCTCCTCGGCGATCTCGAGCTGGCCCTCGATCGTGCCCAGGTCGGTGTCGTGGTGCGCGCCCAGGTACGCGTCGATGACGGCCGGGTCGTTCATCACGGTCGAGGGCGGGCCCTCGGCGACGACCTTGCCCTCGGCCATCACGATCACCCAGTCGGCGATCGTGTTGACCATGTGCATGTCGTGCTCGACGAAGAGCACGGTCATGCCCTCGTCCTTCAGGTTCACGATGTGGCCCAGGAGCGACTGCGTCAGCGCCGGGTTCACCCCGGCCATCGGCTCGTCGAGCATGACGAGCTCGGGCTCCGACATCAGCGCCCGCGCCATCTCGAGCAGCTTCTTCTGGCCGCCCGACAGGCTCGACGCGTAGTCGTCCCGCTTCGTGTCCAGCTTGAACTTCTCGAGCAGGCGGATCGCGCGCTGCTCGATCGAGTCCTCCTCCTTCGACCACAGCGGGCGGATGAGCGAGGTGAAGATGTTCTCGCCCTTCTGCCCCTTCGCGCCGAGCAGCATGTTCTCGAGCACCGTCATGCCGCCGAGCGCCTTGGTGAGCTGGAACGTGCGCACCATGCCCATCCGCGACACCCGGTAGGCCGGGACGTTGGCGAGGTTCTTGCCCTTAAAGTTCCACTTGCCGGTATTGGGCTTGTCGAAGCCCGTCAGCAGGTTGAAGAACGTGGTCTTGCCGGCCCCGTTCGGGCCGATCAGGGCGGTGATGGATCCGCGGGGGATCTCGAGGTGCTCGACGTCGACCGCGGTCAGGCCGCCGAAGCGGCGGCTGACGTTGTCGGCGACGACGATGGGGTCCTTCTTCCTGACCCCGGGGACGATTGCTTCCTCGGTGATGTCCGAGACCGGCGTCTTAGGCAAAGTGCAGATCCTTCTTCTTGCCGAAGATCCCCTGGGGTCTGAAGATCACCAGGAGCATGAGGGCTACCCCCACCACGATGAACCGGATGGGTCCGGTCTGCACGGTGGTGAGGCGGATGAGGTCGTTGTTGAGGACCCCGGTGTCGATCCCGAGCGTGAGCAGTCCGTCGGTCAGACCGAGGACGACCCAGAAGATGATCGAGCCGACGACGGGTCCGAAGACCGTCGCGGCGCCGCCCAGCAGCATGATCGTGTAGAGGAAGAACGTGAGCTGGGTGCCGTAGTTGTCGGGCTGGAGCGAGCGGGGGAGGATGAACAGCGCTCCTGCGAGGCCTCCGAGCACGCCGCCCAGGATGAGCGCCTGGATCTTGTACGAGAAGACGTTCTTGCCGAGCGAGCGCACGGCGTCCTCGTCCTCGCGGATGCCCTTGATGACGCGGCCCCAGGGGCTGCGCATCAGGAGGAACACCAGGAGGCAGGCCAGGAGCACGAGGCCCCAGCCGACGATCCGCACCCACCACTGGTCCTGGCTGTAGGTGAGGACGCCGATGCCCCAGCGGCCCTCGGGGAGCGGGTTGAGGTCGTTGAACGCCTTCGCCGCGCCGTTGATGCCCTCCGAGCCGCCGGTGATCGCCGAGAACTCGGGGGTCTTGACCGAGAGCCGGATGATCTCCGCCGCCGCGATCGTGACGATCGAGAGGTAGTCGGCCCGCAGCCGCAGCGTCGGGATGCCCAGGATGAGCGCGAAGACGGTCGCCGCGACGATCGTCGCGAGGAAGGAGCCCCAGACGGGCCATTCGAACTTGACCGAGGTGATGGCGAAGGCGTAGCCGCCCACTGCCATGAAGCCGGCCTGTCCGAAGTTGAGCAGCCCCGTGAATCCGAAGTGGATGACCAGGCCGATGGTCGCCAGCGCGTACGCGGCGACAGTGGGATCGACGATCTGCCCGATCGCCAGCCAGATGAAGTTGAGGTTCATGGTGTCCTAGCCGATCCGTTCCTTGCGGCCCAGGATTCCCTGCGGCCTGACCAGGAGGATGATGATCATGAGAACGAGCGGAGCCACGTACTTGAGGTTCTCCGGGATCCAGATCGTCGAGATGTTCATCATCAGTCCGATGATGAGCGAGCCGACCAGCGCGCCGTAGGCGGAGCCGAGTCCGCCGAGCGTGATCGCCGCGAAGATCAGCAGCAGGATCGACGCTCCCGTGTCCCAGCGCAGCGACTGGTAGTAGCCGATGTAGACGCCCGCCAGCGCGGCGAGAGCGCCCGACATCACCCAGACGACGCGGATGACGCGCTCAACGTTGATGCCCGAGGCGGAGGCGAGGGCCCGGTTGTCCGAGACCGCCCGCATCGCCTTGCCGATCTTCGTCTTCGTGAGGACGTAGGCCACGGCGACGATGCAGACGACGCCGACGACGGCGCCGACGATGTCGGTGAACTTCAGGCTGATCCCGAGCTCCGGCACCGTGAAGAACGGAGCGGTGCTGTTGGGGAGCGAGAGGCGGTCGGCTCCGAAGAAGAAGACGAACACGTAGCGCAGGGCCAGCGAGAGGCCGATCGTCACGATCATCAGCGGGATGAGCTGGATGCCCTTCTTCCGCAGCGGCTTCCAGAGCAGTCCGTCCTGGACGAAGCCGAAGGCCCCGCCGAGGATCACCGCGATCGGGATGGCCAGCAGCGCCGGGAGTCCGAAGACCCCGGAGAAGAGGTACGCCATCAGCGCGCCGAAGGTGACCAGCTCGCCGTGGGCGAAGTTGTTCAGGCCGGTCACGCCGTAGATCAGCGAGGCGCCGATCGCCGCGAGGGCGATCAGGAGCCCGAAGATCAGGCCGGTGACGACCTTCGGCCAGAAGATGATCCAGAACGTGTCGGCCGACACCGGCTGGTTCACCGCATTGGACGTGCCGTCGGGGTTCGTCGCGTCGTTGCCGGTCGTGCCCTCGGTCGCGGGGCTCGTCGGAGCCGCGGAGTCCGTCGGGACCGGGACGGTCGCTCCGGAGCCCTTCGGGTTGGCCGTCGAGACGATGAAGTTCACGATCTGGTTCTGCGAGGCGACGATCTTCACCTGCTTCGGGTTCTGACCCGCGGCGGGGTAGCCCTTGTCGGCGGGCAGGGACTCCTCGTCGACGGTCACCGTGTAGGTGCCCGCGGCGTCGAGGGGGAACGTGGCCCGGCCGTCCTCGCCGGTGGTCACGGTCGCGGAGGCGTCGCCGCCGATCTCGACGGTCACCCCCGTCAGGTTCTCGTTCGTCCCCTGCACGCGGACCCAGGCGATGATCGACTGGTCGGCGGTGGTGGCGGCGAGTGCGGCAGGGGCCGCCGCGGCGATCCCGGTGAGGGTCGCGGCGAGCAGACCCAGGGCCAGGAGCCGGTCTCGGAGCCTCGGGCGTCTCCTATCCACGGGGCGCCTCCCGGTCCGTCGGATGCAGGGTCGTCGAGCGCTGGCGGCGCATCGAACGGCTGGCTGTGAGCAAGACGTCTACCTCTCGTCAGGGTGCACAGACGGATGGGGTCTCCGGGCACGCCCGAATCGCCGTCGTCAAACAACGTTGGTTGACCATACGTTCCGCATGTGTCGGCGGTGTTTCACCGTCCGCACTTACGCGTGACGACATTATGAGGGAGAGGAGAGCGCTCCAGCGCCCATCCGCGGCCCGGCGGCCGCGCCGTCGAGGAATACCGCGGGCCCTGCGGCGCTTAAGATCGAACAACCGTGGCGCTCGTGAGCGGACTCCTCCCGTCCTCTCCGGGCTCCCGCACTCGACCTGCTAAGGGGCATTGATGGACCAGCCGGATCCCTTCGGATTCCTCGGACTCACCTACGACGACGTCATGCTCCTTCCGGGGCACACCGACGTCATCCCGAGCGAGGCCGACACGGCCTCCCGTCTCACCAAGCGCATCAGCGTGGCGACCCCGCTGCTCTCCGCGGCGATGGACACCGTCACCGAGGCGCGCATGGCGATCGCGATGGCCCGCCAGGGCGGCTTCGGCGTCCTGCACCGCAACCTCTCCATCGCCGACCAGGCCGACCAGGTCGACCGGGTGAAGCGGAGCGAGTCGGGCATGGTCTCGAACCCCGTCACCACCACCCCGGACGCCACCGTCGCCCAGGTGGACGACCTCTGCGGCCAGTACCGGATCAGCGGCCTCCCCGTCGTCGACTCCACCGGCGTGCTCGTGGGCATCATCACCAACCGCGACATGCGCTTCGTCTCGCCGTTCGAGAAGGCGACCACGCTCGTCCGCGACGTGATGACCAGCACCGGCCTGATCACGGGCCGCGTCGGCATCCCCGACAGCGAGGTCATCGCCCTCTTCGCGCAGCACAAGATCGAGAAGCTGCCGCTCGTCGACGCGCAGGGCAAGCTCGCCGGCCTCATCACGGTCAAGGACTTCGACAAGTCGGAGCAGTACCCCAACGCCACGAAGGACGACGAGGGCCGCCTCCGGGTCGGCGCCGCGATCGGCTTCTTCGGCGACGCCTGGCAGCGCGCCACCGCCCTGCTCGACGCGGGAGTCGACGTGATCGTCGTCGACACCGCCAACGGCGACTCCGCCGGCGTGCTCGACATCATCCGCCGCCTGAAGTCCGACTCCGCGTTCGCCGGCGTCGACGTCATCGGCGGCAACGTCGCGACCCGCTCCGGGGCGCAGGCCCTCGTCGACGCGGGCGCCGACGCCATCAAGGTCGGCGTCGGCCCCGGCTCGATCTGCACCACCCGCGTCGTCGCCGGCGTCGGAGTCCCGCAGGTCACCGCGGTCTACGAGGCGTCCCTCGCCGCGCGCGAGTCCGGCGTGCCGGTGATCGCCGACGGCGGCCTCCAGTACTCCGGCGACATCGCCAAGGCGCTCGTCGCCGGCGCCGACACCGTGATGCTCGGCTCGCTCCTCGCGGGCTGCGAGGAGAGCCCCGGCGACCTCGTGTTCCAGAACGGCAAGCAGTTCAAGACCTACCGCGGCATGGGCTCCCTCGGCGCCCTGCAGACCCGCGGCGAGCGGACCTCCTACTCGAAGGACCGCTACTTCCAGTCGGACGTGCCCACCGACGACAAGCTGATCGCCGAGGGCATCGAGGGCCAGGTGCCCTACCGCGGCCCGCTCGCGAACGTGGCGTACCAGCTCGCCGGCGGGCTCCGCCAGTCGATGTTCTACGTCGGAGCGCGCACCATCCCCGAGCTGAAGGAGCGCGGGAAGTTCGTGCGCATCACGGCGGCCGGGCTGAAGGAGTCGCACCCGCACGATGTGCAGATGGTGGTGGAGGCGCCGAACTACCGGCGCTGAGGGGTCTGGTGGGGGCCGGCGGCGGATCGGGATCGCGGCCCCTCTGCCCGATGGGCCTGCGGCCCATACGCCCACCACGCCGGAGGGGCCGGGATCCCGATCCGCCGCCTCCCTCCGGGAGACGAGCACCGATTCTCGGCTGAGGGGCGGGGGACGCAGCGCGAGCGGCGCGGGGCGCCGCCGCGACTGCGGGGGGAGGGCCTCCGCCTTTCCGCATGCGGGGGAGTGGTCGTGCCTCACCGCGTGAGCGCGACGGAGTGGGGACTGGCGTCCCGTGTCCCAGCAAGTCGTCGTCTCGGCCGCGCAGGCTTCACCTGCTGGTGGTGTGCGCCCGCTCGCGTCGATCGCGGCCTGGTGTGGAGCCCGGTGGGAGCGGAAGCAAGCGATCCGCTTTCCAGCGGATCGGCGTAGCGCGGACGCGTGACGCTCTGCGGAACGCGACCGCCCGCTCGGGCCGACCGCGGGCGAGCGGCGAGCGGAGCGAGGAGCGAGCCACGGCTGATACCGCTCAGCGGTGACCGGCGATCCGCGTGCGAGCGGATCGTCGTAGCGCGGACGCGGGACGCTCTTGGGAACGCGACCGCCCGCTCGGGCCGACCGCGGGCGAGCGACGAGCGGAGCGAGGAGCGAGCCACAGTAAACTCTGCGTCATGGAGATCGAGATCGGGCGCGCCAAGCGCGCCCGCCGCGCGTACGCCTTCGACGACATCGCCGTCGTCCCGAGCCGCCGGACGCGCGACCCCGAGGTCGTGTCGGTGAAGTGGTCGATCGACGCGTACCAGTTCGCGACGCCGATCCTCGCCGCGCCGATGGACTCGGTGGTGTCGCCGGCGACGGCGATCCGGCTCGGGCATCTGGGGGCGCTGGGCGTCCTCGACCTCGAGGGTCTGTGGACGCGGTACGAGGACCCGGAGCCGCTGCTCGAGGAGATCCGTCGGCTTCCGGCCGAGACCGCGACGCAGCGGATGCAGGAGATCTACTCCGCTCCGATCCGCCCCGAGCTGGTGACCGCGCGCCTGGCCGAGATCCGCGCCGCGGGCGTGACGGTCGCCGGGGCCCTGTCGCCCCAGCGGACCGCGGAGCTGTACCAGACCGTCGTCGACGCCGGGGTCGACGTGTTCGTCATCCGCGGCACGACCGTCTCGGCCGAGCACGTCTCGCGCGACACCGAGCCGCTGAACCTCAAGAAGTTCATCTACGAGCTCGACGTGCCCGTCATCGTCGGCGGCGCCTCCACCTACACCGCGGCCCTGCACCTCATGCGCACGGGCGCCGCGGGCGTCCTCGTCGGGTTCGGCGGCGGTGCCGCCTCCACCACCCGCACGACGCTCGGCATCCAGGCTCCGATGGCGACCGCGGTCGCCGATGTCGCCGGCGCTCGCCGCGACTACCTCGACGAGTCGGGCGGACGCTACGTGCACGTCATCGCGGACGGCGGCCTCGGCACCTCCGGCGACATCGTGAAGGCCGTCGCGGTGGGCGCGGACGCCGTGATGCTCGGCTCGGCGCTGGCCCGCGCGACCGACGCTCCCGGCGGGGGCTGGCACTGGGGCGCGGAGGCGCACCACCCGCAGCTGCCGCGCGGCCGCCGCGTCGAGGTCGGCACCGTCGGCACCCTCGAGCAGGTCCTCTACGGCCCGGCAACCGGCGCCGACGGCACGGCGAATCTCATCGGCGCCCTGCGCCGCTCGATGGCGACGACCGGCTACTCCGACCTCAAGGAGTTCCAGCGGGTCGAGGTCGTCGTCGCGCCGTACCAGCCCAGCTGACGCTCACCGACCGAGGCGATCCTGACCGTCGAGGCCGCCGCGAACAGCGGGCTCCCTCGACGGCCCGGGGGTCCCTGGACGCGGCGGACGCCGGCGCGGGTCGGCCGGACGGGCTGGCGTCGTAGGCCTCGCGCCAGCCCGGCGGACGACGCTGCGGACCCGCGCGCGCGGATCCGGTCTTCCCGGCGCTTCTCGGCGAGAAGCACGAGCTCGGGCGAGCGGCCCCCGAGGAACGCCGGGTCGGTTCGGATCGACGGTGGTCTGCGCGAGATCCGAGACGGCGAGTCCGTCGATCAGTGCGGGTGAGGGCGGACGCGCGCTCCGCGACGCCGTTCCACGTCCGGCTGCCCGGGTCCGTCGCCCCTCGACATGCACGGTCTCCGCAAGAGGCTCGACCAAGGGGCGTCCCGGACCGCCGCCGCCGCCGCCGACTCGCGGAGGACGAAGGGCGCGCTCCAGGTCGCGGCCACGGCGTCGATCCGCGCCCGCTGCCGCTCGTCCGCGGAGGCCCCCGCCCACTCGCCGGTCCGCGCGTACCGCGGCGCAGCCGCACGGACTCGTCCGACCGGCCTCACGCCCCGCCTCGATAGATCCCCACTGCACGCTTCCGCCCCCCTTTCCCTCCCTCCGCTCCTCCTGTGGAGACTCCCCCCACCCCCTGTGGACAGCGAGGGACGCAGGACCGCCGAGGCCGCCGGGAAACGGCGGGATCCCTCGACGGGTCGGGGTTCCCTCGGTAGGGAGGCTCCGCACGCGCCTAAGCTGGAAGTCCCGAGTGGGAGCGCCGCACGGCGCGGAGGGAGCACGCATGGTCGAGGTCCGCAGGGTCAAACTGCCCGGAGTCGGCGTTCTGCACACGTTCCTGACGGCCGACGGCGGCAAGGTCGGGGTCATCGCCCACCGCTCCGGCCACAGCGACCTGATCACGTTCGCCGAGGGCGACCAGGACGGCGCCAAGGTGTCGCTCCGCCTGAGCGACGACGAGGCGCACACCCTCGCCGAGCTCCTCGGCGGCACGCAGATCACGGAGTCGCTGACCGCGCTCGACCAGATCCCGGGCCTCTCGATCGACTGGTTCACCGTCGACTACGACGACCACATCGCCGGACAGCAGCTCGGCAAGCCCGCCGACCGCGGGATCGTCGGGCTGACCGTCGTCGCCGTGGTCCGGGGCGACGCCGCCAATCCGGCGCCGGCCCCCGACTTCCGCGTCTTCCCCGGCGACACCCTCGTGGTCGCCGGCAGCCCCGAGAAGGTCGCCAAGGCGTTCGCGTTCTTCCGCACCGGCAGCTTCGCCAAGACGGTCGACGCCCCGCCCGGAGCCTGAGGATGCACCACGGCGAAGACCTCATCGTCCTCGGCGTCCTGTTCGTCGTCGCCTACGTCCTCGGCCGGCTGGGGAGGACGATCGGGCTCCCGGCCATCCCGATCTACATGGTCGTCGGGCTCCTCGCGAGCCCGAACTTCCACCTCTTCCCGCTCGACTTCGAGTCGAGCTACATCGAGCTGACCGCGGTCTTCGGGCTGATACTCCTGCTGTTCAACCTCGGCCTGGAGTTCGACCAGGACGAGTTCTTCGGGAACGCCGGCCGCCTGATCCTCTCCGGCGGCTCCTACATCGCGGTCAACATGGCCGTCGGCCTCGGCTTCGGCTTCGCGCTGGGCTGGGGGAGCCGCGAGGCGCTGATCATCGCCGGCATCACGGCGACGAGCTCGAGCGCGATCGTCACCAAGCTGCTGATCGAGCTCAAGCGCCTGGCGAACCCCGAGACGCCGATGATCCTGGGCGTCACGGTCGTCGAGGACATCTTCATCGCGGTCTACCTGGCGATCGTATCCGTCGTGCTCTCGGGCGAGACGGAGCCGTGGCCGGTGGTGCTCAAGCTCGTCATCGCGTTCGCGTTCCTCGTGGTGATGTTCGCGATCGCCCGCTGGGGCGGGAAGGTCGTCTCCCGCTTCTTCCGCACCCGCGACGACGAGCTGTTCACGATCCTGTTCTTCGGTCTCGCCATCCTGTTCGGCGGCATCGGCGAGGTCCTCGGAGTGACGGACGCGATCGGTGCGTTCCTGATCGGACTGGTCATCGGAGCGACGCGGTTCCGGTCGAGGGTCGAGCACATCGCGATCCCGCTGCGCGACGTGTTCGGCGCCTTCTTCTTCGTCAACTTCGGTCTCGGGCTGGATCCCGGCGCGTTCCCGAGCGTCGTGGTCCCGGTGCTGATCGCCGCGGTGATGACCATCGTCCTCAACCTCGGCGCGGGGCAGTTCGTCGCGTGGCTCAACAAGCTCGGACCGCGCGCGGGCCTGAACGCGGCGTTCATCCTGCACAACCGCGGCGAGTTCGCGCTCATCCTGGCGACGCTCTCGCTCTCGGCGGGGCTAGACGAGCGGATCCAGCCCTTCGCCGGCCTCTACGTGCTGATCATGGCGATCGTCGGGCCGATCCTCGCCTCGCGCTCCGAGAGCATCGGCGCGTTCCTCTCGCGGCGGCGGCACCGCCCGGCACCCGCAGCGGCCACGGCCATGGACGAGGAGGACTTCGCGCTCGTGGAGGCGGCGATGGCCGCGCCCGCCGTCTCCGCGGAGGAGGCCCCCGCTCCTCCGAGGCGCCCCGCGGAGCCGGACGAGCTCGACGACGAGTTCCCCGATCCGATGCGCCAGGCGCTCATCGACCAGGCGATGCAGCAGTCCGACGGCGCCGACGACGCCCGGCCCCGCCGCCCGAGGGAGCCCGACTACTGATCCCACGGAGCTCCCACACTCACGGGTTAGGCTCGATCCGGCCCGCGGGACACCGCACGGATCGAGGGCGGACGAGGGACGAATGACGCAGAGCACGGTCGGGCAGGTGGCCCGGCGCCCGCGCTGGATCGCCGCGCTGGCGCTCGCACTCCTGATCGCCGGGCTCTTCGCCGCGCTCGGGCAGTGGCAGGTCGGCCGCGCGGTCGAAGCCGCCGCGCCCGACTCCGGAGCGTCGGAGACGACGCTCCCGCTCGCCGAGGTCGCGACCCCCTCCCGCTCGATCACGGCGACCGCCGACGGACAGCGCGTGGAGGGCTCGTCCGTCTTCGTGCCGGGCGGTGCCGAGATCCTCGGCGGCCGCCTGAACGGCGAGCAGCCGGGCTGGTGGGTCATCGCCCGTACCCGCACCGCCGACGCCGATCTGGTGCTCGCCTACGGCTGGACGCAGGACGAAGCGCAGGCGCAGTCCGTCGCGGACGCGCTCAACAGCGGGAGCGAGCAGGCGCCCTCCTCCTTCATCGGCCGCCTCGTGGCCAACGAGGCCGCGGAGGCGCCGGCGGAGGGCCTGGACCCCGCCACCCTCACCGCGCTCTCCGTCCCCGCGCTGATCAACCGCTGGCCGGACCCGCCGCAGGACGTCTACCAGGGCTACGTCGTCGTCGACGAGCCGGTCGCCGGCCTCGAGGCCATCGACTCCCCGGCGCGCGTGAGCGACGTCTCGCTGAACTGGCTCAACGTCTTCTACGCGATCGAGTGGGTCGTCTTCGCCGGCTTCGCCCTCTACCTCTGGTTCCGCCTCGTCAAGGACGCGTGGGAGCGCGAGGCCGAGGAGGCGCTCGACGCCGAGGAGCGCGCCCGCGCCGACCTGGGCGACCGGGCCGAGGCCCCCGCCCCCGCACCGTAAACTGGTCGTCATGCCCCTCGAGCCCAAGCCCGCGCAGTTCCCTGCGATCCGGAGCGCGCTGCGCTTCTACCGGGTGACCTCGATCATCACCGGCGTGATGCTGCTCCTGCTCTGCGCGGAGATGCTGCTCAAGTACGTCTTCCACCTCGAGCTGTTCGCCTTCGGCCAGCAGGGCGTCCTGCACTTCGCCCCGATGTACGAGGTGCCCGGAGGTGAGTTCACGTCGAGCGGCACCGGCGCGAACCTGTCCACCGGCATCCTGATCGCGCACGGCTGGTTCTACGTCGTCTACCTCTTCGCCGACTTCCGCCTGTGGAGCCTCATGCGCTGGCCGTTCACGCGCTTCGTGCTCATCGCGCTCGGCGGCGTGGTGCCCACCCTCTCCTTCTTCGTCGAGACCCGCATCGCCCGCGAGGTCGAGCAGTACCTCGAGCGCCGGACCGCCGGCACCGACCCGAAGACCCCGACCGACTCCGTGGAGGCCCCCCATTAGCGAGCAGCCCACCGCTCCCCAGCCGCACCTGGCCGCGCAGCCCGTCCTCGTCGTCGACTTCGGCGCGCAGTACGCGCAGCTGATCGCCCGCCGGGTCCGCGAGGCGAACGTCTACTCCGAGATCGTGCCCTCCAACGCCACAGCCGCCGAGATCGCCGCGAAGTCGCCCGTCGGCATCATCCTCTCGGGCGGCCCCTCCAGCGTGTACGAGGAGGGTGCCCCGCAGCTCGACCCCGCGATCTTCGACCTCGGGGTCCCGGTCCTGGGCATCTGCTACGGCTTCCAGGTGATGGCGAAGACGCTCGGCGGCGAGGTCGCCAACACGGGGCTGCGCGAGTACGGAGCGACGGACGCCGCCCTCTCGACCGACGGTGGCGTGCTCCTCGGCGAGCAGCCCGCCGACCAGACGGTGTGGATGAGCCACGGCGACTCGGTCGCACAGGCGCCCGAGGGCTTCGAGGTCCTCGCCTCCACGAGCTCCACCCCGGTCGCCGCCTTCGGCAACGACGAGCGCCGTCTCTACGGCGTGCAGTGGCACCCCGAGGTCAAGCACTCCGCCTACGGCCAGGCCGTCATCGAGAACTTCCTCCACCGCGCCGCGGGCATCCCGGCCGACTGGAACTCCTCCAACGTGATCGACGACCAGGTCGCCGTGATCCGCGAGCAGGTCGGCACCGGACGCGTCATCTGCGGCCTGTCCGGCGGAGTCGACTCCGCCGTCGCCGCTGCGATCGTGCACCGTGCCATCGGCGACCAGCTCACCTGCGTCTTCGTCGACCACGGACTCCTCCGCAAGGACGAGCGCCGCCAGGTCGAGGAGGACTACGTCGCCGCGACCGGCGTCCGCCTGGTCACCGTCGACGCGCGCGAGCAGTTCCTCGACGCGCTCGCCGGCGTCAGCGACCCGGAGCAGAAGCGCAAGATCATCGGCCGCGAGTTCATCCGCACCTTCGAGGCCGCCGCCGAAGCGCTCGTGCTCGAAGCGCAGGGCGAGGGCGAGACGATCGACTTCCTCGTCCAGGGCACGCTCTACCCCGACGTCGTCGAATCCGGCGGCGGGACCGGCACCGCCAACATCAAGTCCCACCACAACGTCGGCGGACTCCCCGAGGACCTGCAGTTCGCCCTCGTCGAGCCGCTCCGCACCCTCTTCAAGGACGAGGTCCGCGCGATCGGCCGCGAGCTCGGCCTCCCCGAGGTCATCGTCGGCCGCCAGCCCTTCCCCGGACCCGGCCTCGGCATCCGCATCGTCGGCGAGGTCACCCAGGAGCGGCTCGACCTCCTCCAGGACGCCGACGCCATCGTCCGCGCCGAGCTCACCGCCGCCGGCCTCGACACCGAGATCTGGCAGTGCCCCGTCGTCCTCCTCGCCGACGTCCGCTCCGTCGGAGTCCAGGGCGACGGCCGCACCTACGGCCACCCCATCGTCCTGCGCCCCGTCTCCTCGGAAGACGCGATGACCGCCGACTGGACCCGCCTGCCCTACGACCTCCTCGCCAGAATCTCCAACCGCATCACCAACGAGGTGAGCGGCGTGAACCGGGTGGTGCTGGATGTGACGTCCAAGCCCCCCGGCACCATCGAGTGGGAGTGATTCCGCGGGTCTCCGCACGGTCATCTGCGGCGTTGTCGGCGGTTGCGATACCTCCGGTATCGCGCCCTTCTCCGCCTTGCAGCTGACCGCGCGGAGACCCGCGGAACGTCAGGAACGGCTCCCTTCGAAGGGGGCCGTTTCTTGTTGAGGGGAGCGGGTGGGGGAACGAGCCCCTGCGGGGCCGTTCCCGGGTGCAGGTAGAGGGGAACGAGCCCCTGCGGGGCCGTTCCCGGGATGCAGGTCGGGGAACGAGCTCAGGTGGCTGTTCAGGGAACGGGTGGCCGCGGTTCGGCCGGGGGATCGGTCGGGGTTGACCGGTGCCTGGCGAGGCGTTCCGAGTGGCGGTCAGCGGGACGAGGCCCTGCGGGGACGTTCCTGGGGTGCCGGCGGAGAAGCGAGCTCCTGCCGAGCGGTCGGGGAACGCGGGTCGGCGCTGGTCCGGGGGCCGAGGTGCAGGCGGCAGGCTCGCGAGCGCGGGTCAGGCGGGGGTGTCGAGCACGCCGATGAAGCGGGTGCCGATGCCGTCGTACTCGTCGCGGCGGTGGCCCTCGGGGTGGTGCGGCCAGGAGGCGGGGGAGTGGTCCTCGCAGACGAGGAACGTGAACTCGGGCCACCACTTCTTCGGGCGGGCGGCCTCGGAGCGGCCGCAGACGGTGCAGTCGAGGGTCACCCACACGGGACGCCTGCCGGTGCGGTTCGCGCGCGACTGGACGAGCCAGGCGGGCGGATCCTGCTCGAGGGCGGCGAGCTCCTCCTCCGACAGACGGGTGGGGATGCCGTGCCGCGTCGCCATCTCGAGGGGGATGTCGAGGCGCTGAGCGGCCTCGCGACGCGTGATCATCCGGCCACCCTAACCCAGCGCCGCGCGCGGACCCCGAGGCCGCAGCGACGCGCGCGCGAGCAGCCACTCCAGCGGGCCCTGCCCCACGAGCCGCCTCCAGAGGAGAGCGGCGACGATCGAGCCGACCACGAAGACGCCGAGCAGCGTCCAGCTGCGCCACGCCTCGAAGTCGAACGGCTCGTACGGGACCAGGTACACCGCCAGCGCCACGAGCTGCAGCGAGTAGATCGTCAGCGGCATCGCACCGACGGCCGCGATCGGAGTCGCCGCCCGTGCCAGGAGCGGCAGCCGCTGCAGCAGAGCCGTCAGCGCGCCGAGGACCACGCAGGCGACCCCGCCCGCCCCGAGGAGCTCGGCGGTGGTGCTGGCGTGCGCCTCCACCGCCTCCGGACCCCCGAGCAGCAGCCCGCCGCCGTAGCCGAGCACGGCCGAGACGGCGCCGCCGACGACGACCCAGCGCTGGGTGGTCGCGGACCGGACGTCGCAGCGCGCGATCAGGAGGCCGAGTACCACGTACGCCAGCCACGACGGCACCGGGTAGTACTGGGTGAGCCAGATGAGGGGCTGCGCGGCCAGGAGCGCCTCGTCGGGCGACAGGGTCGAGAGCCAGGAGCCGCCGGCGCTCGTCAGCGCGTCGACCGCGAGGGGCCCGGCGATCGCCGCGACCGCGACCAGCAGGGCGAGGACCGCCCGCGGCAGGAAGAGCAGCAGCGCCGCGACGAGGAACATCACCCCGTAGTGCGGCAGGATCACCGCGATCGGCGTCCCGAGCAGGGTGAGGGCGACGCCGATGACGAGCAGGTACAGCCCGCGGAGCAGGATCGATCCCGTGTCCTGCCAGGGCCGCGAGGAGCGCTGTGCGCCGCCCGTCATCAGCCCGATCGACACTCCCGCCAGCACGGCGAAGAGGACGGAGCTGCGGCCGTTCCAGAGCATCTCGCTCTCGACGGGGGCGAGGTGGGCGGCGAACATGCCGAGGACGGCCAGGCCGCGTGCGACGTCGAGGCCGACGATCCGGGAGTCTGCGGCGCTCATCCCTCCATCGTGCCAGGCGCTCCCGGCAGTGCACCGGGAACGGCGCTGGGGCCGGGAACGACGACGGGCGCCCGACCCGGAGGTCGAGCGCCCGTCGGACGTGGTGCGCCGTGCTACTCGCGGAAGATCGCGACGAGGCGCAGGATCTCCAGGTACATCCAGACGACGGTGACCAGGATGCCGTAGGCGCCGGTCCAGCCGTAGATGCGGGGGAGGCGGTTGCGCACGCCCTGCTGGATGAACTCGAAGTCCATCACGAGCGAGTACGTGGCGAGCGCGACGGCGATGAGGCCGATCACGATGCCGATGAAGCCGGTGCGGAGACCGAAGCCGCCGCCGACGCCGAAGAGGCCGAGGCCCAGGTTCACCAGCGAGAACACCGCGTAGCTGATCATGCCGATGAAGAAGATCTTGTTGAGCTTCGGCGAGGTGCGGATCTTGCCGTTCATGAACAGCGCCAGGGTGACGCCGATCACGATGACGGTCGCCATGAGGGCCTGGACGACCGCTCCGGCGTACGCGCTCTCGAAGAACTTCGAGATCGCGCCGACAGCGATGCCCTGGGTCGCGGCGTAGCCGAGGATCAGGGCGGGCGACGGCTGCTTCTTGAAGGCGTTGACGATGCCCAGCACCAGCGCGACGAGCACGGCGGGGAGCATCAGGCCCGGGACGAACCAGCCGACGGCCGCACCCGCGAGGAGCACGACGAAGGCGAGGGCGGTCTTGGCGAGGGTGTCCTCGACGGTCATCCGGTCGGTCTCGACGGAGCCGGCGGCCGGACGGGAGTACATCTGGTCGAGCGTGCCGGGGGAGACGTCCGGGAGGTCCTGCACGCGGCCGGCGTAGCCGCGGTTGCTGAACTCCGGGCGTCCGAAGGCCGGATTGTTGCTTGCCATGGTTCCTCTTCTCTCAGGTGCGCTGGTCTCCGAGGGAACTCGCGGATCTGAGTCGCTGTGGGTGCGGGGTGCGCCGCGGATCCGAGAGGACTGCGACGATGGACACCACCTTATCTGAGAGCACCTCTCAGAGTCTGGCTGTTCTCTTCGAGCGGACCTCGACTCCGCTGCGAGCCGTGCAGAGCCGCCCGTAGGATCGCGGCATGCCCGCGCGCCAGTCACCGCTCGTCATCGGCCACCGCGGAGCGAGCGGCTACCGACCGGAGCACACCCGCTCCGCCTACGAGCTGGCGATCGCGCTGGGCGCCGATGCGCTCGAGCCCGATCTGGTGGCGACCCGCGACGGCGTGCTCGTCCTCCGCCACGAGAACGAGATCTCCGGCACGACGGACGTCGAGAAGCGCCCGGAGTTCGCTGCGCGCCGCACCACCAAGCGGATCGACGGCCGCGAGATCACCGGCTGGTTCACCGAGGACTTCACCTGGGACGAGCTGTCGGAGCTGCGGGCCCGCGAGCGGCTGCCGGCGGTGCGCGGCTCCAGCGCCACGTTCGACGGCCAGTTCCCGCTGCTGCGCTTCAGCGAGCTGCTGGCGCTGCTGGACCGGGCGGCGGAGGACGATCCGCTCGCTCCGCCGGGGCTCGTCGCCGAGATCAAGCACGCGACGTACTTCGCCAGGATCGGGCTGCCGCTGGACGTGCTGCTTCGCGAGGAGCTCGCCGCCGCGGGCTGGGGACCGCGCGACCCGCGGCTCACGATCGAGAGCTTCGAGAAGACCGTGCTGGAGCGGCTCGCGGTGAGCGGAGTCGGCACCCGCCGGATCTACCTGCTCGAGTCGCGGGGCGCCCCGCCCGACCTCGTGGCCGCCCACGGCGCCGACGCGGCCCCCTACTCCGCCTTCACCACGCCGCCGGGACTGCGGAACCTCGCCGGAGCCGTCGACGGGATCAGCGTCGACAAGAGCATGCTCTTCTCGCGGGACGCGGCCGGCCGGGCGACGGGGACCGGTCCGCTCGTCGAGGACGCCCACGCGGCCGGGCTCGAGGTCTACTGCTGGACGCTGCGCGCCGAGAACCGATTCCTCGAGAAGGTGCACCGCCGCGGGAAGGACCCGGCGGAGTACGGCGGCTGGCAGGAGGAGTTCGCGATGATCCTCCGCTCGGGAGTGGACGGCGTCTTCGCCGACCAGCCCGATCTGGCGATCGAGGCGCGGGCGGCCGAGCAGGAGCGTCTGCTCCGCGGCTGAACCCGGATCGTGATCGGGCGCTCCTCCGGCGCGTGCCGAGCGGACGCGGAGGCTGCGCTGGCATCATCGGCTCACCACCGCCCGCCCGACCCTCGAGAGGAGGCCCCGTGTCCACCCGAGAGCGCATCACCCGCCGCTGGATCACCACCGCCGTCCTCGCCGTGATCGGCGTCGCCGTCGTGTACTGGCTCGCCGTGCTCACCCCTCAGGGCCAGGGCGTCGAGAACTCGGGGCTCCGGGGCGCCGACCTCGTCTTCGGCCGCGCCACCGGCGCCGCCGCGGGGGCGCTCGCGGACGTCACCCCGCTCTCCATGGTCGTCGGCGCCCTGCTCGTCGCGGCGATCGCACTGATCCGGAGGCGCCCGGCGCTGGCCGTCGCCTCCGTCGGCTCGATCGTCGTCACGGCCGGGCTCACCCAGCTGCTCAAGAACGTGGTCCTCGAGCGGCCCGAGCTGGTCGACACCGACTCCTGGTACACCGGCGGCAGCTTCCCGAGCGGGCACACCGCGGCGGCCGTCTCGGTGGTCTTCGCCCTGGCGATGGTCGTCCCCGGGCGCGCGCGGACCGTCGTGCTCGCGCTGGGCGGCGCGGTCGTGGTGCTGGTCGGCAACCTGACGATGGCCGCCTCCTGGCACCGGGCGAGCGACGTCCTCGGGGCCGACCTCGTCGCGCTCGCCTCCGCCTCCGCCGCCTGCGCGTGGCTGACCACCAGGGCCCAGGTGGGCCGAGCGCCGAAGAGGCCCGCGCGTCGCGGGGTGAACCGGCTGCTCCTGGTGTGCTCGGTGATCGTGGTGGTGCTGCTCGCGGCTCTCGCCGTCCAGGGCATCCAGTACTACCCCGACGACACGAAGGACCTCACCGCCTTCGCGCTCCTGCAGCTCCTGGCGGTGTCGACGTCGGCGCTCGCCGTGCTCGGCTTCTCCCTCGCGTGGCGCGGACTGGACGTCGGCGGGGCGCTCACCTCGCCCGCGCCGCGTCAGCGGACCGCCTGACCGCTCCCGGTGTCGGAGGGGCGATCTACACTCGGAGGGACATGAGCTTCCTCTTCGATCCGAGCGACTCCCGCGCCACCCCGGTCATCGTCGGTCCCCCCGGCGGCCCCGGGGACGCGCCCCGCACCGACCCGGCGCACGAGCAGCTCGTCGCAGGGCTGAACCCGCAGCAGCGCGAGGCGGTCGAGTACCGCGGAGACGCGCTGCTCATCGTCGCGGGTGCGGGCTCGGGCAAGACCAGCGTCCTCACCCGGCGCATCGCGAGCCTCCTGGGCAACGGCGAGGCCTGGCCGAGCCAGATCCTCGCGATCACGTTCACCAACAAGGCCGCGGCCGAGATGCGCGAGCGCGTCGAGAAGCTGGTGGGGCAGAGCGCCGAGGGGATGTGGATCTCGACGTTCCACTCCGCGTGCGTGCGGATCCTGCGCCGCGAGGCCGAGAACTTCGGCATGACCAAGTCGTTCACGATCTACGACTCGGGCGATCAGCGCGCCCTGCTCAAGCGCATCGTGAAGGACCTCGAGGCCGACTCGCTCGGGATCACCGTCGCGAGCGCCTCCGCGAAGATCTCCAAGCTCAAGAACGAGCTCGCCGACGTCGACTCCTACGCCCGCACCGCGAACCTCAGCGACCCGAACGAGGAGATGTTCCTCCAGGTCTTCCGGGCCTACTCGCGGGCGCTCGAGGGGGCGAACGCGTTCGACTTCGACGACCTGATCGCGCAGACCGTCTACCTCTTCCGCGCCTTCCCGCACGTCGCCGCGAAGTACCAGCGGCGCTTCCGCCACGTGCTGGTCGACGAGTACCAGGACACGAACCACGCCCAGTACTCGCTGATCCACGAGCTGACCCGGCCCGTGCCGCCGGCGACGATGGCGGCGGCGCAGTTCGACCGCCCCTACCGCGGACCGGTCACGGCCGACGGCTCCATCCCGGGGGCCTCGCTCACCGTCGTCGGCGATTCGGACCAGTCCATCTACGCGTTCCGCGGCGCCGACATCCGCAACATCGTCGAGTTCGAGCGCGACTTCCCGGGCTGCCGCGTGATCCTGCTCGAGCAGAACTACCGCTCGACGCAGAACATCCTCTCGGCGGCCAACGCCGTCATCTCGAACAACTTCGACCGTCGCGCGAAGAACCTCTGGTCCTCCAGCGGCGACGGGGAGAAGATCGTCGGCTACACCGGTTACTCGGGTCACGACGAGGCGCAGTTCGTGGTCGACGAGATCGCCCGCCTGCACGCGGCGGGCACCGGCTACGACGAGATCGCGGTCTTCTACCGCACCAACGCGCAGACCCGCGCGCTGGAGGAGATCTTCATCCGCTCCGCGCTGCCCTACCGGATCCTGGGCGGCACGAAGTTCTATGAGCGCGCCGAGATCAAGGACGCCCTGGCGTACCTGATCACGGTGGCGAATCCGGCCGACGTGCTGGCGCTGCGGCGCATCATGAACACTCCGAAGCGGGGCATCGGCCCCGCGACCGAGGCGCAGCTGCAGTCGTTCGCCGACACCAACGCGGTGACCCTGCGGGAGGCGATGCGCAACGCCGGCTCGCTCGGGATGGGCCCGAAGGTGACGAAGGCGATCGTCGACCTCGCGACCCTCCTCGACGAGTGCGCGCTGATGCTCGACCCCGCACGGGAGGGCGGCGAGGCGAAGGTGCACGAGGTGCTGACGGCGCTCCTCACCCGCAGCGGCTACCTCGACATGCTCCGCGCCAGCCGCGACCCGCAGGACGAGGCCCGCGCCGAGAACGTCGACGAGCTCATCGCCGTCACCAAGGAGTTCGCGCGCAACAACCCGGACGGCGGGCTCGTGGACTTCCTCACCGAGGTCTCGCTGGTCGCCGCGGCCGACGACCTCGACGACGACTCCGGCACCGTCTCGCTGATGACGCTGCACACGGCGAAGGGCCTCGAGTACGACGCCGTGTTCCTCACCGGCATCGAGGAGGACCTGCTCCCGCACCGCATCTCGGCGAACGAGCCCGGCGGCCCGGCCGAGGAGCGGCGGCTGTTCTACGTGGGGATCACCCGGGCCCGCAAGCGCCTCTACCTCTCGCTCGCGATGACCCGCGCGCAGTACGGCGAGACGTCGGTCGCGATGCCGAGCCGGTTCCTGCAGGAGATCCCGGGAGAGCTGATCCAGTGGCGCCAGTCGCCCGGCGCGGCGACCTCGCGCGGCGGCACGCAGCCCCGGGCCCTGAACGCTCAGCGGCCCGGCTTCGGCAAGTCGCGATCGAACACCGAGTTCCGGGAGGCGCTCGCCGCGGCGCCGAAGGCCAAGGGCGAGTTCCCGAACCGGATCACCGGCATGGTGCGCGACAACGGCGACCTCGAGCTGATCGCAGGCGACCGCATCCGGCACACCGACTTCGGTGAGGGGCGCGTGAACGCGGTGACGGGCGAGGGCTCGAAGCGCGTCGCGCACGTGCTCTTCGACCAGGTGGGCGCGAAGAAGCTGCTGATCAAGGTCGCGCCGATCGAGAAGATCTAGTCCGGTGGCGGCCGGATCGGCGGCCGCGCGGCTCGCGACGGAGGTGTTCTCCCCGGCGGTCCTCGCGGTGCTCGTGCCGGTCGTGGTCGGCGCGCGCGTCGCGGATCCGCCCCTGCTCGGCGTCGCCTGGGGAGCGCTCGCGGCGCTCTTCGTCGGCGTGGTGCCCTACCTCGTCATCCGCCTGCTGATGCGCACCGGCCGGATCCACGGCGACCATCACGTGCCCGACCGGCGCGAGCGGGCGCTGCCGATCGCGCTGGCGCTTGGGTCGATCGCGGCCGGCCTGGTACTGCTCGCCGTGCTCGGCGCTCCTGCCGCGGTGACCACGTTCGGCGTGGTGACGGTGGCCGTGGTGCTCGCCGTCGGCGTGGTCAACCTGGTCTGGAAGCTGTCCGGGCACGCGGCGGTGGTCGCCACCTGCGCCGTCGTCGTGCTGATCGCCTACGGACCGCTCTCCCTGCTGATCAGCGTGCCCATCGTCCTCTGGGTGCTCTGGTCGAGGGTGCGCCTCGGTGCGCACACCCCCGCTCAGGTCCTCGCGGGCGCCGCGGTCGGCACCGTCCTCGCCGGGACCGTCTGGTCCCTGCTCGGCTGACGTCCGTCCCTTCCCGTGTGCCCTCTGGTCGCCGTCCGCGAGATGCCGCTCCGGTGCGCGGTACGCCGTGGTGGGCTCACCCGAGCGGCATCTCGCGGAAGTGGTCAGCCGGCGTAGCGCGCGACGAGCTCCCGCTTGAGGATCTTGCCGCTGGGCCCGAGCGGAAGGGCGTCGACGAACTCGACGCGGCGGGGGAACTTGAAGGCGGCGAGATGCTCGTTCGCGTAGGCGATCAGCTCCTCCGCGGTGGCGGTCGCCGACGGGGCGAGGATCACCGCGGCCATCACCTCCTGGCCGTGGCGCTCGTCCGGAATCCCGAAGACCGCCGCGTTCTGTACGGCCGGGTGCCCGATCAGCACCTCCTCGACCTCGCGCGGGTACACGTTGTAGCCGTTGCGGATGATCATGTCCTTCGTGCGGTCGAGGATGCGGATGTAGTCCTCCTCGTCCTTCGTGCCCAGGTCGCCGGTGCGGAACCAGCCGTCGATCACCGCCTCCGCGGTCGCCGCCGGGTTGCCGAGGTACCCCTTCATCAGGTTGTGCCCGCGCACCACGATCTCGCCGAGCTCGCCCCGGGGGAGCAGCTCGACGCGGTCGGTCACGTCGGGGCGGGCGACCTCGACCTCGACGCCCCAGATCGGCGTGCCGACCGTGCCCGGCCGCGGCGGGACTCCGACGTGGTTGAAGGTGGCGACCGGGGAGGTCTCGGTGAGCCCGTAGCCCTCGTAGATCTCGACGCCGAACACCTCGCGGAAGCGCTCGATCACGGCGACGGGCAGGGCGGCGCCTCCCGAGACCGCGTAGCGCAGCGGCGGCCGGTCCTCGCGCCGGGTCGCGGCGTCGAGCAGGGCGACGTACATCGTGGGCACGCCCTCGAAGACCGTGCAGCCGTGGGCGATCATCGCCTCGAGCGCGGCGTCGCCGTCGAACTTCGGCACCAGGACGACCGTCGCGGCGGTGCGGAAGGCCGTGTTCATCGCGCAGACCTGCCCGAAGGTGTGGAAGAGCGGCAGCGCCCCGAGCACCACGTCGCCGCGGTGCAGGTCGAACGTGTTCATCAGCAGCACGTCCGACTGCGAGACGATCGCGAAGTGCGTCCCCTCCGCCCCCTTCGGGCGGCCGGTGGTGCCGCTGGTGTAGAGGATCGTCGCCGTGTCGGAGGGGGAGCGGGGCACGTAGCCGTCGATCGGGGTCGCCTCCGCGGCGAGGTCCTCCAGGCGCGGGAGGGGCGAGGCGGTGCCGTCGGGCACCATCACGCTCAGCACGGGAACGTCGGCGAGGTCCGCTCCGGCGGCCCCCTCGGCGAGCAGCGGAGCGGCGCACACGAGCGCGACGGCTCCGGAGTCGCGCAGGACGTAGGCGATCTCGTCGTGCTTGAGCAGGGCGTGCACGGGGACCACCACGGCGCCGAGCGCGAGGACGGCGAAGTAGCCGCGGGGGAAGTCGGGGACGTTCGGGACGAGCAGGGCCACGCGGTCGCCCGGTCCGATCCCCTGGGCGCGCAGGGCTCCGGCGTAGGCACGGGTCTGCCGCCAGAGGGTCGCGTAGTCGACGGCCTGCTCGCCGACGCGGATGGCGATCGTGTCAGGGGTGCGCCGCGCCGCCTCCGCCAGGATGGCCGCGACGGAGAGGGTGCCGAAGCCGGCGGCGGGCGGGGGAGCGGCACGGCCAGGAGGTGATGGC
>NZ_PSVX01000026.1:0-49329 GCF_002932695.1 Rathayibacter sp. AY1D2
GTACCGGCGATTGTTCACGGTAACAAGGGAGCACGACCATCGGTTGCGAAACTCCCACACCCGTCGGTCCGCCCGCTGCGGCTTTCTGCGTGCCTGGGCCGACCGACGGGTGTGGGAGTTTCGCAACCGATGGTCGTGCTCCCTTGTTACCGTGAACAATCGCCGGTACCGTGCGAAGACCACACCGCAGGCGGGATCCCCCGTCCGCCCACCGGTTCGCTGCAGAACCCGAGAGGACACGTCGACGATGACGTCACGACCCCCGGGCGGAGGCAGGCCCTCGCGCCTGCTCGCCGCCACCCTCGCCGCATCCGCGACGATCGCCCTCGCCGCCGGCGCCGCCGTGCCGGTCGCCGTCGCCGCGACAGCGGCGACCACTCCCGCGCAGAGCCTGCTCGCGGACTTCACCTTCGACACCGCCCCGAGCGGAGGCGCCTTCACCGACAGGTCGACCCGCGCCGCCGTGAAGGGCACGCCGACCCTCGTCGCCGGCCGCACCGGGCAGGGCAGCGCCGTCTCGCTGTCGTCCTCGTTCTGGCTCGACCTCACTGCGACCGACGGGCAGCCGCTGCTGAAGGGTCGCGACTCCGTCACTCTGTCGTACGACTCCAAGCCCGCCGCCGCGGACAACGTCGGCTGGTCGGTCTTCGCCGCTCGCTCGGCCGCGACCCAGGACTACGCCCAGGAGAAGTACGTCGGCGTCCTCGACAGGACGAACGGCCTCACCGTCGAGCGGTACGCCAACAGCGGCGCCCGCGACTCCTCGGGCAACCTCACCGGCCCGAGCAGCACGGAGTGGAAGCACGTCGATCTCGTGCTGAGCGCCGGCACCGCCCGCCTCTACGTCGACGCGAAGCCCGTCGCCGTCACGACGGCCGGCCCCTCGCTCGCGACGGTCCTCGGATCGACCGGCGGAGTCCTGCAGATCGGCAAGGCCAACTGGGGCGGCGGGGAGTACTTCGCCGGACTCCTCGACAATCTGCGCGTCTACGACCGCGCCCTGACCGGGGCCGAGCTGGGCGCGACGAGCAGCACCGTGGCAACCGACCTGCGCGCCGCCCTCGACGTCCCCACGACCGTGCTCGGCGACCTGCCCGCGCAGGTCCTCGGGAACACCGTGACGTGGACCGCCTCCGGCGCCGGCGCCGCGCGCGTCTCCTCCACCGGCGCCGTGAACCTCTCGGGCCTCACCGCTCCCGTCGCCGTCCGCCTCCAGGCAGCCGTCGCCGGGCAGACCTACGCGTGGGACAGCACCCTCGCCGTGCCCGGCGGGCGCATCGCCACCTCCGTCAAGACCGTCACCACGACGAACGGAGTGAAGGACGACCCGCTGGCGTACAACGACGACCGCCGCGCGGACTCGCTCTTCACGGCCGCACTGCCCGCCGGCGCGACCACCTGGGAGCCGCTGAACCGCTCGCAGTCGATCCTCTCCGTCCTCAAGGACGGCGATCAGGCGCAGCGCCCGAACGCCCAGATGGGCTCGCCGCTGCTGTTCCGCTCGAAGGACGGCTCGCTCGGCGCGGTCTCGTCGCAGAACAACGCCACGGACTCCGTCTACCTCTGGAGCTCCGCCGACGGCCGCACGTTCCGCGACCAGCGCGTCCTCCGGGTCGCGCCGGGCTCGGTCGTGACCGACCCGCGGATCGTCTTCGACTCCGCCCTCGGCGTCTACAAGCTGTTCTGGACCGATCTGCTCACCACCGAGGGCCGCGTGACGCTGTTCACGGACCTCGCCTCCGGCACCGCTCCCGGAGCGACCACCCGCGCCGACGCCCGCGTCCCCGGTGTCCAGGGCTCGGGTCTCCCCGCCGGGTTCACCCAGGGCCAGGCCGGCGAGACGGCGCTGACCTCGGCCGAGTTCAGCACGTTCTACCGCGAATACGTCGACCTGAAGAACACCGGTGTGAAGTCGCTCAGCGGCTCCGTCGACTCCGGCGCCGGATCCGCTGCGATCGCCGCAGCGCTCCCGGGGCAGGCCGTGATGGAGTACAACGACGGCTCGACCAAGTCGCTCAACGTCGACTGGCAGGACGATCTGACCACCGCCGTCGACACCTCGCGTCCCGGGACCTACCGGGTCACCGGCTCCGTCCAGCAGGACCCCGAGGCGATGGTCAACGAGGCCCGCGCGGATCCGCACGTCTTCTTCAACGAGGACGACGGCTACTACTACCTCACGGGCTCGCACTACGGTCAGGACTCGCTCGGCCCGATCGAGGAGAGCTCCAGCTACCGCAAGATCGGCCTCAAGCGCTCGAAGACCATCGCCGGTCTCGACTCCGCTCCCGAGCAGATCGTGATCGACCCCGACGCCGGCACGCCCGGTCGCCAGAGCCAGTACCCGAACACCTTCTACGGCTGGGGCGGATACATCTGGGCGCAGGAGTTCCACAAGATCAACGGCACCTGGTGGATCGTCGCCGGCATGAACAAGGGCTACGCGCCTGTGGGCGGCTGGTGCGACAACACCGTCCTGATCCCCTACACCGGGACCGACGCCTCGATCGCCGAGGGCGGATTCCTCGACCAGACGAAGTGGGGCGAGCCGGTCGTCCTCGAGGGCGCGGCCTTCGACGTCAGCTACATCGACCGCCAGGAGAACGGCGCCACCCAGGGCTACTGGGTCCTGCCCAACGGCAACACGCTCTCCCTCGCCAAGGCGACGATGGGGCCCAAGGGCACCGTCCCGCTGGTGACCGGTGCGGTCACCCGCATCTACGGCGAGAGCCAGCCGTGGGAGTCGGGCAAGCGCTCGCCGACCCCGTCCGACACCACCGAGGGCAACGACCAGGGCGTCGTCGAGGCGCCGTTCATCGTGTCCAAGGGAGGACGCATGTACCTCACCTACTCGGGCGGAACGGTCGACAAGTACTACTCGCTCGGCCTGCTCACGGCCGACGCGAGTGCCGACCTCCTCAACCCCGCGACGTGGACGCAGACCGCGTTCCCCGTGCTGGACACCGAGGACACCTACCTGGGCCGCCTCGGCGCGGACGAGACGCAGTACTTCTCTCGCCAGCAGGCCGGCACCGGGCACAACTCGTTCGTCGAGGACGAGTCGGGCAACCTGCTCCTCGCCTACCACGCCCGCCCCTACCCGGACCCGCACACGGCGACCGATCCGCAGAACGCGGGCGGCCTGTTCGATTCGGACCGCAACACCTGGTTCAAGGGCGTGAACATCCGCGCGAGCGGCCGGCTCGACCTCTCGCTCTCGAAGGAGCAGGAGGTGGCCTCGGCCAACCGCACCGTCACGGCGACGATCACCGTGAAGGCGCCGGCTGTGCCCGTCACCGCCACTGCAGCGGCTCGCTGCGTCGCGGGCAAGGTGGTGGTCACGCTGACCACTGTCAACAAGGCCGCGTCGACCGCCGACCTCCGCTGGAACACCCTGTGGGGCGCGAAGACGCAGCAGATCGATGCGGGCCGGACCGCCTCGCTGGCCGTGACCACGCGGGCCGCCTCGGTCGCCGCCGGCACCGTCCAGGGGGTCGCCACCGTCGGCAGCGCCTCCGCTCCCGTGAGCGCCGCCTACCCGGCGCTCCGCTGCGGCTGACCTGACCGGGTCCTCCGACCGACGACGCCCGGCCGCCTCTCACCTGAGGGCGGCCGGGCGTCGTCGTTCCGGTCTGCGGTGATGTGCCGGGCGACCGGGTCGCGACCCTCGATGATCTCGGCGGTGCAGCCGGCATCGCGGGAGAAGACCCACCGGATGACGCGGCCGCGTCGGACGACCGGACCGTTGCGATCCACGAACGACTCCCCATCGAGGGGAGGTCGTCGGTCGGCGACGTACGGGGTGTCGTGAGTCGGACGGGAAGAGGCGAGCCGGTCTGCCGCTGCTGCACGAACCGGCCCGCCCCTTCGGCATCGTCTCAGTGGACGAGGGCGGCCTCCGCCTCGTCCCAGGCGGGGTTCAGGACTTCCTTCTTCCCTCGGATGAGGAGGAATCCGGTGAGAGAGGCCGCGACCATGGTCACTGCTGCGGCCAGGAACACGGCCTTGTAGCCGTCGGTGAATGCGGTGAGCTCGGCCGTTCCGGACGCCATGGCGGAGTCCGCGGTGCTCGCGTAGAACACGGTGAACACCGCGAGACCGATGGACCCGCCGATGTGGAAGACGGAGTTGACGACGGCGGAGGCCACTCCGGCGTCCTCGTTCTCGACCCCGAGAAGGGCGAGGTTCTGGACGGGCACGAAGAGCATGGAGAGTCCGATTCCGAGCACGACCAGGGCGGGCAGGACCTGGAGGAAGTAGTTCCCGTCCGGGGTGATGCCGAGGAGCAGGAAGAGCCCTGCTGCCGAGACGAGCGGCCCGACGATCATCAGGGGTCGGGGGCCGAACGTGTTGAGGATCTTCGTGGTGACGGGCGAGAACGCCATGATCGCGACGGTCATGGCGAGGTTCGCGAGTCCTGCCATCAGCGGTCCCATTCCGAGCACGATCTGGAAGTAGAACGCGAGATAGAGGATGGCCCCGATCATCACGGCGCCATTGGCGGCCTGGATCAGGATCGCGCCGCCTCGCACACGACGCAGGATGACGCGCAGGGGCAGCAACGGCTGGTCGACCGTGCGTTCGATGAGCACGAAGACGGTCAGCAGGACGATGCCGAGTGCGAGGAAGGCGACGGTGTCGATCGCGCCCCATCCGTGCTCGGCTCGGGTGAACCCGTAGACGATCGCGCCCAGTCCCAGGGTCACGGTGACGGTTCCCCAGACGTCGTAGCGGTTGTCTCCTTCCGCCTTGCTCTCGCGGAGCACGAGAGCCCCGCCGACGAGGCCGAAGGCGACGAAGATGAGGTTAACGAAGAGGCACCAGCGCCAGTCGGTGAATTCGGTGAGCACGCCGCCCAGGATCAGGCCGATTGCGGCTCCGGATCCGGCGACCGTGCCGAAGACGGCGAAGGCGAGATTGCGCTCCTTGCCGTGGGCGAACGTCACGGTGAGCATGGCGAGTGCGGCGGGGGCGAGCAGTGCCGCGAAGGCGCCCTGGACGCCGCGAGCGATGACGAGTTCCATGCCGCTCTGCGACAGTCCGGCCCAGAGCGAGGCCGCTCCGAAGCCGATCATTCCGACCATGAAGGTGCGCTTGCGGCCCCAGTAATCGGCGATCCGACCGCCCAGAAGGAGAAGTGCTCCGAAAGCGAGGGCGTAGGCGGTGACGACCCACTGGCGCAGGCTGTCGCTCATCCCGAGATCCAGTTGGGCCTGAGGCAGGGCGATGGTGACGATCATCGTGTCGAGGACGACGACGAGCTGGGTCATGGCGAGAACGGCGAGCGCCCACCAGCGGGCGTTCGGCTTGTCCGCGATTCTGGACATGAAGAAACCTCCAGGCTTCTGAGGAATGAAGTCGCTGGAGGTTTTCAGCCTCGGATCCCGCACCGGCAGTGCATCTGACCGCCCGCAGCTCCGAAGCTGGGCAGGCCGTTACCGTACCACAACTGTACAATCATGAATGTACAGTTACTTTCTGATTCGTCGACCTTGACAGCCGTCCCTCCGGCTGCAGTCCGTCGTCAGGACGGCTCGACACCGAGGGGGTCGAGCCTCACCTTCCGACGTCGGCAGGAGAGGATGGCAGACTGGCGGCCGACGCTGTCGCACCCGCTCGTGCGGTGACGCGTCGACACCCTCCGGGCGCCTCAGCACCCGCCGTCCCTAGCCGCTCACTCGGACCGAGGGAGCGGCGGAATCGATCACGACATGGAACCGAACCCGCCCAGCGGTGAGGGGGTCCTGCCTTCTCCTCGGACGTCTCCTCGCGCGACGCGACCCAACAACCGGACTCGGATCCTCGACGCAGCGGTCCGTGTCGCGGCGAGGGAAGGTTCTGTTCGCGTCACGCTCGAAGCGACTGCCGAAGAGGCTGGGCTGACACGCGGTGGAATGATGTACCACTTCCGCGATCGAGCCGATCTCGCTCATGCTCTCCAGGAGCACGTCGCGGCAGGCTGGGAAGCCCAGCTGATCGACGTCGCGGGGAAGACCGCGGACGAGGCCACCTTGACGGAGCGCGTGAGTGCCTACGTCACCGTCGCCCTGACGCCGTCGACGCACATGCAGATCGGACTCCTCCAGGCCACGGGCAGCGACACCGCTCTCCGAGCGCCGGTAGCGGAGGTGCGCCGAAGGTGGACGCCCTCCGCAGAGGAGACCGCGACCGATCCGATCGCTCTCCGCCAGTTCATCGCCTGCCTGGCGGCTGACGGCCTGTGGTCACACCACTCCCTCGGAGGCGATCGGATACCGGACGACACTCGAGCCGCGGTGATCTCCGAGATCATCCAGCTCTCCAGCCCGGGGTGATGCACGAAGGGCACTTTCCGGCGCGAGGCGGATCCCGGTCGGAGGAGCTCGACCGGGACCGAGACTCTTCCTTCTGCGGTCGAGGATCAGGACAGGCCTGTCCCCGGACCCGGCTCCTGGGTCGAGGCGAGCCCCAGGCCGGCCTCGCACTGCTGAGGATGCAGCAGGGACGGCCTCCTCGAGGAGCGCCGCCATCGCGTCGCGCCACGGCAGCACGGTCGCGAACGCGGCGCCCAGGATGGTCGGCGACGCCTCGTGCTGCCCCGGAGCGCCCAGGACGCAGCCGGAGGCGACGTCCATGTCGAAGTCGCGCCACGTGGAGCGTCACCGACACGACCGATCCGACGACGGCCGACCAGGAGACGTCCCGCGTGCGCCCGCACAGGCACTCGGCTCGTCAGCGGGACAGCAGCGCGACGTGGATCTCCTCGGCGAGGAGGTCCAGTGCTCTGGCGTGGGACGCCAGGAAGGCCCGGCCGTCGCGCGTGATCGAGAAGCGCTCGATGCGCTGCAGCGGGGTCCTCCTGCCTCTCTCGAGGAGCACCAGACCCCGGCGGGAGAGCCGCAGGAGGCGCTTGCGCACCTCGACGACATCGACACGGTCACCGGAGCGGTGGTCGAGAACCTCTCGGAGGCGGGACTCGCCGCGGTTCTCGCCGGTCGCGAGCGCGATCAGGATGAAGACGTCGGTGCTGCAGTCGAGCCCGCAGGCTCCGCAGCGGTTCGTGCACCGCGCAGAGCGTGCCAGGGACACGAGGAATCGATCGAGGCGCATCACGGGTGTCTCCTGGGGAACGGCGGTCTCCTGCTGCAACGAGAGGAACGGGCCGGACCGGTCACGGTCGGCCCGCATCCGGGAGTCCGCTCAGGAGAGGTTCGCACATCAGCGATCGGTCCGGACAGCAGGATACGGCCCGATCGCCGCCCCGGTCCGCAGCCGGTGGTGATGCCGCCGCGGCGGGATCGTCGGGCGATCAGGGTCGAGGACCCGTCCGTACGGCGCAGGGGGGCTCAGGAGAGAGGGAGGGCGTTGCCGTTGATCAGCAGGAGGTCGTGTCCTCCGACCGCAGCTGCGCTGCCGGCCGCTCCGTCGTCCTTCTCCTCGGTGAGGGTGTGCGACTGCGCGACCTTCGTCAGCACGGGCCCGATGGTCGGGACCGTCCCGGTTCTCACTCTGTGGTGCATCTCGTCGGTCGTCCTTCTGAGGTGGCGGCACTGCAGGGCGGCGCAGTGCCGGTCGGGGGCGGGACGACGAGGGAGCGGGCGATCGTGGCGCCCGCTCCCTCACCGTCTCAGCGGCAGCTGCGCGCCGGGTAGTCGACGCTCGTCTGCGTGCTGACCGTCTTCCCGTCGACGACGGCCTTTCCTGTCGCGGCCACCGACCCCGCGGGGATCGAGACCGCTCGGGTGGTGACGGCGCTCGACGCGGACGATCCCGGAGCGACTCCGGTCACGGTCTTCGAGCCGAAGGCGGTGACGGTCGTGATGTCCATGATCGAGCGGCTGTCGTTCTTGACCACAGTGGTCAGGACGACCTTCCCGCTGACGCAGCGGGTCGACGCCGTGGCGGTCACGGTCAGGGGCGACGTGACGGTGACCTTGGCGGTCACAGTCCGGTTCGCGGGTGCGACCTCCTCCGTCGGCGTCAGGTCGAAGACCGGCCGGCCGTCGGCGGCGTAGTGGATGCGGGCGAGACGGGTGTCGCGGCCGTCACCCCCGACTCCGTTGCCCCAGGTGTGGTAGACGTACACGTCGTTGCCGTCCTCGTCCTGGGTGACGGCTCCGTGGCCGGGACCCTGCTCGTAGGTGCGGTAGTCGAGGACGCCGTCGGGCAGGGGAACGCTTTGCAGGAGCGGGGCGTCGTACTTGGTCCAGCTCGCGATGTCGGTCAGGTCACTGCCCTCCTTCGCCCAGGCGCCGCCCACGATGTACTTCGGGCTGACGCCGCTGCTGGAGTAGACGAGCGTGATCCTCCCGTCGCGCTGGATCGCGAACGCTCCCTCGGACAGGTGGTCCTCGAACGTCAGCGAGGGCACGATGATCGGGGTCGGCTCGCCGATGACGCGGGTGGGGTTCGCGGGATCGACTTTGGCGATCCAGGTCGCCGGGTCGCTCACTCCGTTGTCGACGTAGCGCTGGGACCAGGCGTAGTACGCAGTTCCACCGGACTCGAAGTAGGTCATGTCGAGGCTGATGTTGCGTCCCGTGCCGGGGCGTCCGAGGGCGCTCCCATCGCTCTTCACGACGGCGCGCGGCGCGCTCCAGTCGGAGGGGTTCGCGGGGTCTCCGCCGTCGCGCAGCTGCATGATGTGCGCCTGCACCGTGAACCACTGACCGTTCTGGTTCGACTGGTCGTTGTCCGGGTTGAAGCACGGGGCGAACAGGATGGAGAGCTTGCCGCCGATCTCGTGGATCTCGGGGGCCCAGTAGCAGCCCGCGATCACCTTGCCCTCGGCGGTGCGGTCCATCCGCGTGGTGCGGTTGAGGAGGTCCACCTCACGGGCCCGTCCGCCGTTGTCGTCGCTGAGCTGGTCGATGCTGTCGGCGACCCGGATCGGCAGGTGCTGCGAGGCGACATTGTTGTTGTTCGTGTCGTCCGTGGCGGTGAAGAGGTACTGCGTCTTCCCGTTGCGCTCGTAGCGGTAGATCGTCGGATCCGCGCGGTTGTAGGCGAACGGCTCGTTGTACTGCCGCTGGCGGACGGTCCCGGAGAGGTCGTACGTTCCCGGGCCCTTCGCAGCGAGGTCGGCGAGCTGCTGCTGGTTCCAGTCGATGCCGAGGCTGCCGGTCGAGCCGTCGTTGTAGGAGAGCTGCGCCTTCACTCCGGACAGGGCGGAGGTGTCGCCCTGATCGATCGTCTGCGGTGCGACCGAGGATCCGGTGTTGACCGTGCGGCCGAACCTCTTCACGAGCGAGTCGGCGACGGAGCCGGAGACCGTCAGCGCGCCGCCCGGCAGAGCGTCGGCGACGCGGCCCGGGACTCCGGAGAGGTCGGGAGCGGCGACGGTGGCGGGGCTTCCTCCGAGGACCGCACCGCGGTTCCCGTCGGTCACGACGACGCTGCGACGGCCGCCGTCCTTCGGCCAGAACGCCTGCGCGCGGAGCTCGGTGCGGGCGAGGTCCGTGACGGTCGTGTACTTCGCCGCCCCGGAGGAGTCCGTCCAGGAGACGAGGTAGCGGTTCTGGTCCGTGTCGAAGACGGCCTTCGGCGCGACGACGCCGCCGGTGGTGCCGAGGTCGATGAGGCCGAGCTCGGTGAAGTCGGACGCGGTGGCGTCCGTGGCCTTGAAGATCAGAGCGCTCGAGGCCCCGGTGCCGTCGGACGCGCCCGACTGCAGGACGCGCGTGGCGATCACGCCGACGGTGCCGTCGGCGAAGGTGAACAGCGAGGGGTTCGCGAGGCCGCGGTTGTCGGCCTTGTCGGTTCCGAGGAAGACCCCGTCGGCGAAGAGGACTCCCGAGTTGCCCGAGAGCGGTGCTGCGTCGGCGACGGACGAGCCGAGTGCCAGGTGGAGGCCGCGGGCGATCGTGTCCTGGTTCGCCTTGTCCTCGCCGGTCGGCGTCCGGGTGTACGACACCACGGTCTTCGCCGTGGAGGCGCTGAGGACGGTGGTGCGGAAGGTCTTCGTCAGCGTGGTGGCGCCGACCTTCACGGAGGCGGTGAGCGCGAGTGCCCGGTCGGTCGCCGAGTCGTTCACGAGGCGGCTGCCGGACAGGCCGGCACCGTCCGCGCTCCACGACACGGTGTAGCCGGCGACCGTGGGAAGAGCGGTTCCGGAGGCGACGGTCGGCGGGACGACGAGGGCGGTGCGCAGGCGCGCCGTGGCGTCGGCCTCGGTGTCGGCGGCGACGGTGACGGTTCGCGCGGTGCCGGTGGCGGCGGATCCGGCGAACGTCGCGGTCGGGGTCAGGGTCACGGTGGCGTTCGCCGAGCCGGGTGCCGGGCGGCGCACGGAGCCGTCGGTGCCGATCACCGCGGGGTCGCTGCTCGCCCAGGTGAGGACGGAGCCGCCCGCGCCGCGGGTCGGGAGGGAGAGGTCGCTGGTGACGGGTCCGGTCACGGCGATGGTCGCCGCGGCGGCGTCCGATGCAGCGATCGCGGCAGCGGCCGGAGCCGCGTCCTCGCGCACCTGGTCCTGGGTCAGTGCGGAGGAGTAGACGTGCACGTCGTCCATCGCCCCGGCGAAGAGAGGGTCGGGGCCGTAGAACGACTTGCCGAGGAGGCCGGAGAAGGCGGAGGTGCCGACAGTCGCCGCTCCGGTCGCGGAGGTCGGGGTGGTCTGGGCGAGCCGGCCGTCGACGTAGGTCGAGACGCTGACGCCGCTGCGCAGGACCACGGCGACGTGGCTCCAGCGGCCGGTGGCGGCGGGACCGGAGTCGGCCGCGCGCTGCTCCGAGCCGTTCTTCACGGCACCGATCAGGCTGCTTCCACACTGGGGCGTGGTGAAGAGGTACCGCTCGGTCGACTGCCCGAGCGCGTACGCCCAGCTGCAGTTCTGGTTCCCCTCCCAGCGCAGCCAGGCCGACATGGTCACGTCGGTGGTGGCCGCCGTGGTCAGTCCCGGCGCGATCTCGGCGTAGGCGGCGGAGCTGCCTGCGGCGCCGCCGGGGAGGCGGAGTGCGCGGTCGGTGCCGCCGCGCGGACCGGCGACGGTCGTCGCTCCGGTCCCGCGTACGGTGGCGGAGCGGCCCGCAGCGGAGTCGGTCAGGGTCGTGCCCGCGCCCACGGCGGAGCCGACGGCGGCGGACGAGGAGAAGTCGTAGGAGAGGACCGGGCTGGGCACCGCGGCCTGTGCGGGTGCCGCGCCGAGCGCAGCCCCTCCCGCTGTCAGGCTCGCGGCGACCAGGAGGGCCGTCGTGCGTCGGAACCGCATTGTTCGTCTACTTCCGTGGGAGAGGTGGATGCGGGGAGCACGGACCCAGGGTCCATGCTCCCCTGCTCCGGTGGCCGGAGGCCCCGGAACGGAGGAGGTCAGGGGAGGGGCGGCTGGACGCCGCCCCTCCCCTGTCACCGGCCTAGCGGCAGGTGAGCGCCGAGTACGGCGCGGTGGCCGTCCTGGTGCCGTTCGCGTCCTTCGAGGCGACGCTCACCTCGCCCGCGGTGACCGAGGTCGCCCGGGTGGTGAAGGCGGCGGACACGGACTTGCCGGGAGCGACCCCGGCGAAGGTCCTGCTCCCCCACTGCGAGCCGACGGTCATCTCGACCGTGGAGCCGCTCGTGTTGGTGCCGGTCGCGGTGACCGTCACCTTGCCGGCGACGCAGCGGCTCGCGGCCGAGGCCGTCAGCGACGGTCCGGGAGGAGCCGTGGCGGTGATGGTGGCGATGGCCGGCGTCGCTGCCGAGTTGGCGAGCTGTCCGCGCACCTGCACGGTGTCGCCCGCCTTCTTCAGCGAGCTGAGATCGGCCGTCTCCCACGTCACGGCGACCGTCTCGCGGTGGCCGTCCTTGAACGTCGCGCCCACCGTGGCGGGCAGGTCGACGGTGGTCGATCCGGCCTGCACGGTCCGCGCCACGGCGTCGATCGAGGTCACCAGGAGCGACGGGTTCCACTTCGCGGCCAGCGCGTCGCGCTCCTTCGCGGTGATGGAGACGACGGATCCGTGGCGGGGCGACGTCGGCAGCGAGAAGCTGCTGGGGATCGTCCACTGGATGTCGCCCTCGAGCGAGTTCGTGCCGAGCGGGATGTAGCCGCGTCCGCCGTAGTTGTCGGTCCAGAGGAAGTACTTGTACCCCGCCCGGTCGCCCTCGTTGGTCTTGAAGATCTCGGGACCCTCGACCTCCGGCGTTCCGGCGGTGCGGCCGATGCAGGTGTCGATCAGGCTCCACGCGCCGGAGGCGGTGGTGGCCCGCAGGTTCGTCGACTTCTGTCCGATGATGTCGGGCGAGGGGCAGCCGCTGGTCTCGGTCGCCTTCGTGAAGCGGTAGTAGGTGTCGCCGTCCTTGAGCATCGTGGCGTCGATCAGCCCGTTGCGGCTGTTGAGCGAGGGGACGTCGGCGGCCTTGAACCAGACCTCGGGGGTGGTGAACTCCCGGAAGTCGCGGGTGGTGGAGGTGAGGATCTGCGGTCCGTTGCCGTCCTCGACGTTGCGGGTGCTGTCGGTGAAGAGGGCCGAGGTCCAGTAGACGACGTACGCGTCGATGGTGGGGTCGTAGGTGGCCTCCGGCGCCCAGGTCATGCCCGCGTTCGGCAGGTTGACTTCGACGTGGCGCTGCTGGCCCCAGTTGACGAGGTCCGTGGACTCCCAGATCTCGAGGTAGCGGCTGCCGCGGTTGGTCGAGCCGCCGAAGCCGGTGGTGCCGACGGAGAGGTCGGTGGCCATCAGGAAGAAGCGGTCGCCCTCCTTCGAGCGGAAGACGAACGGGTCGCGCAGGCCCTTCGTGCCCAGGGTCGAGGTGAGGATCGGCTGCGCGTCGTTCAGGGTCTTCCACGTGAGCGAGTCGTTGCCGTCGGAGGTCGCGAAGCGGATCTTCTCGCCCTCGATGCTGTCGCCGGTGAAGTACGCGAACAGGTACGCGTCGAGGTCGCTCGCGGCGACGGGGGCCGCGGCCGGTACGGTGCGCGTGAGGGTCCGGACGAGGGGCGTGGTGCCGGGGACGGTGATCGTCGCGGTGAGGGTGACGGTGGTCTCGGCGGACGGACGCGTGAGCGAGCCCTTCGCGACGACGTTCGGCGCGGTGCCCTTGTCGGCGGAGGTGATGACGGCCTCGTTCGACGAGGTCCAGGTCACCACGGCGCTGGCGCTGTTCGCGCGCGCGGCGGTGGTGGCGACGTCGGCTCCGGTCGAGGGCAGGTTCAGGCTGCCGCGCACCGGTCCGGCGAGGGCGGGATCGTTGGCGATGCCGTCGGCGACGGCCCGGGCGAGCTCGGCCTCGGCGCTGTCACCGGCGGCGTACGCCGGGACGGAGACGGTGGTCGCTCGGCCGACGACGGTGATGCCGCCGTGGACGGCGGTCGGGGTCAGCGTGACGGTGGCGTCCGGGCTGCCCGCGGCGGGCCGGGTGACGACGCCGCTGGTGCTGACGACGCCGGGGGCGCTCGACGTCCAGGTGATCGTGGAGCCGTTGGCGCCGGTCGTGGGGAGAGTGAGGTTCGAGGTGACGTTCGAGGTGTCACCGAGCGAGACGGCGGCGTCCTGGTTCGCGAGCACCGAGTGCACGGACGCGGCGCTCTGCTGCACCTGGCCGGCGGTGAGCGCGGAGGTCCAGACCTGCATGTCGTCGATCGCGCCGGCCCAGTAGGCGTCCGCGCCGTAGAAGGACTTGCCGAGGAAGCCGGAGAACGTGGAGGTGCCGATCGCCGAGGCGGCGGTGAAGGTCGTGCTGCCCTGGCCGACGAGGGTTCCGTCGAAGTAGGTCGAGACCGACTGGCCGCCCTTGACGACGACCGCCATGTGCACCCAGCGGTTCGCGGCGACCGGAGTGTTGCCTGCGGCCCGCACCTCGGAGCCGCTCTTGATCGCGCCGAAGCCGGCCGGTCCGCACTTCGTGGTGGAGAGGACGTGGGAGTCGACGCTGGAGCCGAGCGTGAAGGGCCAGGTGCAGTCCGGAGCACCGCTCCAGCGCAGCCAGGCGGACATCGTGACGTCCTGCGTGCCGGCGGGGATCAGGCCCGGGGCGATCCGGACGTGCGGCGCGGCCGACGTGCTCGATCCGCCCGGGAGCGAGAGAGCGCGGTCGGTGGAGGCGCCGGAGGGACCCGCGACGCTGGTCGCGCCGGAGTTGATCAGGGTGCCGGGGTGATTGCCCGGAGCGGAGTCGGCGACGACGGCTCCGTTGGCGAGCGTCGCGCCGATGCCGTCGAACGAGTACTGCAGCGCGGGAGCGGGGACGGTCTCTGCGGCGCCGGCGGCGCCGATCGGTCCGAGGACGCCGCCGAGGCAGGCGATCGCGAGCGTCAGCGCGGCGCCCGCTCGGGGGAGGCGTGAGCGCCGGGTGCGCTCCTGCCGGGGGGTTCGTGACATGGGGGGTCCTTCAGGTGAGGGGTCGGAGGGGGAGGACGGAGCCCGCGCGATCGGCCGGCGGAGTGGTGAGTCCGGCGTCCGTCTGGCGGGGAGGGAATCGCTGGAAGGCGGCCCGGGACGCGGGCCTGGCGACCCGTGATCGGGAGGCGGAGGTCGACGTGGGTGCGAGGACGAGACGTCGCGCGCTGCGGGCGCCGACCGCGGTCACCGCGTGGGAGGTGTCGGCCGGGCCGACAGTCATCGGGGCCGGGCGTGGGCCTGCGGCGGGAGGGTGCGGCGGGAGGGTGGTGCTGTCGTCATCATCGACGTTCCTCTCAGGTTCGCCTTCGAACCGGTCGGAGTGGGACGCGAGGCGCGAGGACGCGCTTGCCCACTTCAGGTGACACCGTACCGACTTTTGTTAACGGTAACAATGGCGGATTCCGGGCGATGCCGCAGCGACGGCGGGTGTGAGCGCTCTCTCCCTGCGAGCACGGGGATCCGCGTGGACGGATCACCCTCGCCCGGCGGGGCTCGGACCGGATCCGCTCGAGACCGGCACTTGACACCGGCTCCGCGACCGGTCGATGGTTGTCCACGTCAACATGCAGGTCGTGATCAGCTTCCCGTCCCACTCGGAGCGTCGGCGCTGACGCGTCCCGCGGCGGGACGACCGGATCACCATCCCGGTCGCTCCGGCGCATCCTCTGCCGTGCTCCGACCCCTTCGGACACGGCTCCTTCCTGCGACCCTCACCCGCGTCCCTTCGGGGACGCCGGATGTCTGTGAAAGGCACCCATGTCCCGGACAACGAAGTCCCACCCCTCCAAGCGCCTGATCGGCGCCCTGATCGCGGCCGTCGTCGGCATCACGACCTTCGGCATCAGCTCGCCCGCCTCTGCAGCCACCGCCCCGGTCGGCCTCGGATCGGCGCAGGAGATCCGCAACCAGCACAGCGTCATGTGTCTCGACGACTTCGACTTCGGCACTCAGCCCGGAGCCGAGGTGCGGCAGTGGAGCTGCACCGAGGGGAGCAACCAGCGCTGGCAGGTCACCGACCTCGGCACAGGCTACGCCGAGATCAAGAACACCTTCAGCAACCTCTGCCTCGACAACTTCGACTTCGGCACCACCCCGGGCTCGGAGGTGCGGCAGTGGAGTTGCAACGGCAGCACCGCCCAGCAGTGGCGGATCACCTCCGTCGGCGGAGGCTACGCCGAGATCGCCAATCGGCACAGCGACCTCTGCCTCGACAACAAGGACTTCCGCCAGCTCGACGGCTCCCCCATTCAGCAGTGGACCTGCACCGGCTCCAAGGCCCAGCGCTGGGCACTGACCGATCCGACCGTGCAGAAGATCACCTGGACGCTGAACCGCGTCGCGAGCCCGACCGCTGACGAGGCCGACGCCTATGCCCGCATCACCGACGCGATGGACCGCGCCGTGGCCCGCTACAACCGCCTCAGCAACATCTCCCGCTCCCTGACCGTCTCGTACAGCCCCGGAACCCCGACGGCCGATGCGAACATCTACGGCCAGATCCGCTTCGGCAAGGAGCGCGTCTACATGGTGGAGGGCACCGCCATGCACGAGATCTCGCACACCGTGGGCTTGGGCACGTCGACCACCTTCAACACGAACTGCGAGAACAGCAGCTGGGACTCGGCCCTGGCACTGCTGCGCACCTGGGACGGACCGGACGCGACAATCCAGTGCACCCCGGGTCACATCTTGAACTACGGCCTCAACTACAACAGCGAGTTCAGCCAGCTGAACCTCGATCGCCACGTGAAGCTGGTGCAGTCCATGCTCAGTGACGGCATGTAGCCGTCACTCGAGGCACGCCCGAACGAGCATCCTCGCCGCCCCTCGCGGGCGGCCGGCGCCGGCGGGGCGGGGAACCAGAGCCCTCCCCCCCCCGCCGGCGCCGCATGCCCCGATGTCTCCCTCCGGAGGCGCGGGGCAGCGGAGCGCTCGGGAGTCGAGGAGGGCCCCTCGACCGGGTGGTCGCAGCCGACGTGCCGGACGCCGCACCCTGGGGAGGGGGCGTCCGGCACGTCTTCCTCGTGTCCGCGCCGTCCGGTCCGCCGGACCCCCGGAGGCGCATGACGGGCGGCGTCTGCGGGCGCTAGCGGTTCCGCTCGACGGTGCTCGGCGCGGTCCGGTGCGTCTCCGGCGCCTCCGTGCCGACGGGCTCCGCCTCCCCGCTCGCCGCGGCCTCCCGCAGGTACTGCGCCGACATGACGCGGTAGGAGCGGGTGAGCATCGCCGCGCCGGCCGCGATGATCATGACGACTCCGCCGACCAGGAACACCAGCGCGATCCCCCGGCCGATGCCGTCGCCGAGCAGCCCGCCGAACGCCGAGCGCCCGGCCGGCGACTCCATGTACGGGATGAGCGCGAACTCGGCGATCGGGGCGATGAGGAACGACGTGATCGGAGCGGCGGCCGACTCGAACGCCGCCGCGAAGCCGAAGACGCGCCCCTGGGTCTCGAAGGGGACGACCTTCTGGATCACCGTCTGCTCGGCGGCCTCGACCGCCGGGATCAGGGTCATGTAGATCCAGATGCCGCCGGCGTAGAGCCACCACCAGTCGCGGAGGGTGAAGACCGCGCCGATCAGGCCCATCGCCATCACGAGCAGCAGCATCGTCCGGATGGGGTTCCTCCCGAGCCCGAATCTCGCGACGAGCAGACCGCCGATGACGAAGCCGGTCGCCGTCACTCCGAGCACGACGCCCCACAGCTCGACCGGGAACAGCTCGAGGCCGTACGGGTCCATCAGCGCCATGTAGACGCCGCCGATCAGGTTGTTGAACGTCGAGAAGACGATGAGCGCGAACAGCCCGGTCGCCGCCCGCACCGCGGTGATGCTGCCGCGGAGATCGATCAGCGGCTCCCTCTCCCCCGTCGGCGCGGGCCGGTCCTCCGGGATGCGCAGGAAGAGGAGGTGCAGGAGCGCGGCGGCGGAGACGCCGATCGCGATCACCAGCGTCCACCCCATGCCGAGCAGGCCGATGGCGAGCCCGCTGAAGACGCTCGTCACCACGAAGGCGAGGCCCTGGACCGTCCCGACGAGGCCGTTCGCGCGGGCGTGCCCCTCCACCGGGACCAGCAGGGTCACCGTCGTGGACAGGGCGATGTTGCGCATGTTCTCGATGACGGCGCCGAAGAGGATCGTGCCCGAGAACACCCAGAACCAGGGGGCGCGGAAGTCCAGGAGCGCCGCCTCGGGCAGCGCGAGGAAGAGACCGCCCGCGACGCCGAACGACACGAGCGTGACCGCGCCGGCGAAGACCATGACGCGGAACTTGCGGTGCCGGTCCACGATCGTGCCGAAGGCCATCGCGAAGACCGCGACGAGCAGCATGTAGGCGCCGCCGATGATCCCGGTCGCCAGGACGGAGCGCGTCTCGAGGTACACCCAGAACGTGAGCGCGAACCAGAGGAAGCTCGTCGTCACGTTCGCGACGGCGGTGTTGAGGAGGATCTGGTGGAAGTCGCGGAGCCTCGTCGAGGCGTCGACGGCGGGTCCGGACACGGGGGCGGTCGAGGACACGGCTTCCCTCCGCTCGCGACGGCGCCGTCGGTCCCGCGGCGGGAGTCGAGGGTCGTCGCAGCCACTGTAGGACCGCGTCGTCGGCGAGTCGAGAGGGACCGGGCGTCCGGCGGGGATGCGCTGCCGCCGCCCGCGCGGACGCGGGCGCCGCCGCCCTCGCGACCCGGATCAGCGGGCCTCGGGGGCGGCGGCGCCGACGGGTCAGACGATGGCGGCGCGGAGGGCCGCGGCGGCCTCGCCGACGTCCGGGGCGCCGTAGATGGCCCCGCCCGCGACGGCCACGAGGGCGCCGGCGCGCTGCACCGACTCGATGGTGGCGGTGCTCACGCCGCCCGCGACCGAGAACGGCACGCCGGAGGACTCGCCGTCGCGCAGCAGGGTCTCGAAGGTGAAGCCCTCCTCCGCCTGCTCGTCCAGACCGGCGTGCATCTCGACGAACTCGGCGCCGAGGGCGACGACCTCGCGGGCGCGGGCGGCCTTGTCGGGCACGCCGATGAGGTCGACGACGACGCCCTTGCCGTGCTTCCTCCCGGCGGCGATCGCGCCGGAGATGGTGCTGTCGCCGGCGACGCCGAGGACCGTCACGAGGTCGGCGCCGGCCGCGAAGGCCATGTCGGCCTCGAGCTCGCCCGCGTCCATCGTCTTGAGGTCGGCGAAGACCGTCTTGTCGGGGTGCGCCTCCTTGATGGCGGTGATGGCGGAGAGGCCGGCGCTCTTGATGAGCGGGGTGCCCAGCTCGAGGATGTCGACGTGCGGGGCGGCGGCAGCGGCGAGCTCGAGGGCGGCGTCGGTGCTGAGGGTGTCCATGGCGAACTGGAGCTTCACGGGGTTCTTCTTCCTGTCGAGGTGGGGAGTCGGGTCATTCGAGGTTCGCGTGGCGCGGCCAGAGCTCGTCGGCGCTGTCGCCGCGGCGCTGCCAGAGCGCGTGGAACAGGGCGTCGCCGGTGAGCACGACGACCTGCTCGAAGAGCCCGCCGGAGTACTGCGCCGAGGCGGCCCCGGAGCGGTCGAGCTTGTCGGCGGCGGGCACGACCACCACGGCGGAGGCGAGCCCGGCCAGCGGGGAGTCGGCGGCGGTCGTGATCGCCGCGACCCGCGCTCCGGCGTCGACGGCGGCCTGCGCGGCGCGGACGATGCCCCCGGTGGTGCCGGAGCCGCTCGCGGTGAGCAGCACGTCGCCGCCGCGGATCGCCGGGGTCGTCACGTCGCCGACCACGTGCACGACGAGTCCGAGGTGCATGAGGCGCATGGCGGTCATCCGCAGGGCGAGGCCGGAGCGGCCGGCGCCGTGGACGAAGACGCGGTCGGCGCCGGCGAGCAGCTCGAGGACGGGCTCGAGCCGGTCGGTCGTCAGCGAGGCGGTCGCGGCGGACACCTCGGCGGCGATCACGGCGAGCGCCTCTGCGGGGTCGGTGGTGCGGTCGTCAGCGGGCATGGGTCCACAGTGCGCCCGGCGACCGGATCCGCGCGCCACCTGATCGAGGAGGTCTACCTACCCGATCGGGTGGGCGGTGCCGCTCGCGGGTAGGACGGGTAGGTTCGGGGGATGGATCCCGCCGAGTCCCCCGCCTCCCGCACCCTGCTGCAGCAGCACGCCCGCACGGTGGCCGAGCAGGCCGACCGGCACGCGGTGGCGCTGGAGTCGGTGCTCGCCGCCCTGCGCGCCGAGCGCCTCGACGACCGTGCGGCCCGCACCGTCGCGATCGACATCGCCGCGAACGCCCTGGTCGAGCTGCGCACCGCCTCGGACGAGCAGCGCAGCGCGATGCTGGAGCCCGTCGTGGGCGCGTTCGCGCGGCTCCGGAGCGACCTGCGTCCGCTCGCGCGCTTCGGCGACCTCGACGTGCAGTTCGTCGAGCCGCCCGCCACCGGGCGCGCCCTCCCCGGCGAGGTGGCGCACGCGGCCCGCGCGATCGTGCGGAGCGCCGTGCTGGCGTTCGTGGAGTCGGAGCAGACGCGCCGGGTGCGGATCCAGTGGGACTGCGACGGGCTCAACCTGCTCATCGAGATCCGCGACGACGGCCGGGGCGAGCTGACGACCCGCGACGACGCCCTGCGCCCGATCGCCGAGCGCGTCCGCGGGCTCGACGGGGAGCTCTCGGTCGCGTCGACCTCGGGCTGGGGGTCGACCCTGTCGATCCGCCTCCCCCTCGATCCGCCGGCGCAGCCCGACGGGCTCGACCTCGCCGAGCTCAGCGCGCGCGAGCGGGAGGTGCTGAACCTGATCACGCTCGGCGCCTCGAACCAGCGGATCGCGGACGACCTCGGCATCAGCGGCAACACGGTGAAGTTCCACGTGTCGAACCTGCTGCGCAAGGCCGGGGCCCGCACCCGGGCGGAGCTGGCGGCGCTGGCGCGCTGATCGATCCGGGTGCCCCGTCCTCGCAGAGCCGTCCTCGCAGAGCCGCCCCCGGACGCACGGACGGGCCGCGGCGGCCGCCGAGGGTCTCCCGCTCTGCGGCGCCGCGGCCCGTCCGGCCGATCAGCGCGCCCAGATCACTCGCTCCGGAGCAGCCCGAAGCGGAACCGGCCGGAACCGTCGAGCGTGTCGTCGATGCCCGAGATCGTGGAGGAGGCGATGACGGTCTCCGTGCCCTCGAGGAGCGGCACGGTGATCGCCTTCTCCGCCGCGAGGCGCTGCGCCTCCTCGATCGCCGCGGTGCGCTCGTCGCCGGGGGCCAGGCTCCGCTCGCGCAGCACGACCTCGTTGTAGGCGTCGTCCTTCACGGCGGCGCCGAGGATGGAGGGGGCCTCGTCGGTGCCGTAGAGCAGGTTCAGGTAGTTGTCCGAGTCCGGGTAGTCCGCGAACCAGCCCTGCTGGTAGAGCGGGTAGGAGGTCGACTTCTCCTTCACGTACCGCGTCCACTCCGTCGACTGCAGGTCGACCGTGAACAGCCCGCTGCGCTCGAGCTGGTTCTTGATGAGCGCGTACTCGTCCGAGGTGCTGGAGCCGTAGTGGTCGGTGTTGTACTGCAGCTTGAGGTCGACGGGACCGGTGATCCCGGCCGCCCGGAGCGCGGCGGCGGCCTCGTCCGCGCTGGGACCGCCGCTCCCGTCGCCGAAGGCCTGCTCGTACGCCGGCGTCGATCCGGTCAGGGCGCTGGGGACGATCGAGTAGACCGGCGCGTAGGTGCCCTTGTAGACCTGGTCCGACAGCTCGTCGCGGTCGATCAGGTCGGCGACGGCGGTGCGGACGGCGAGCGCCTTGTCGGCGTCGGCCTCGGAGGTGGCGGAGCCGTAGGGCATGGTCTCGGGGTTGAAGACCAGGAAGCGCATCTCGGCACCGGGACCGGAGTGCACCGTCAGGCCCTCCTCGCCGCGGAGGTCCTCCGTGTCGGTCGCGTTCAGCGTGCGGTAGGCGACCGCGATCTCGCCGCGCTGGATGTCGAGCTTGAGGTTGCTCTCGTCCGCGTAGTAGCGGACGATCACGGACTCGTTGGCGGCGGCGCCGAGGAGGCCGTCGTAGGAGTCGTTGCGGGTGAGCTGCACGAGCGAGTTCAGCGTGTAGCTCGTGATGGAGTACTGCCCGCTGAAGGCGTCGCCGGCGACGATGTCGTCGTCGGTGGTGAGGGAGTCGGCCGAGAAGACGTCCTCGTCGACGATCGCGGCGGCGGGGCTGGTGAGGATCTGGGGCCAGAGGGCGTTGTCCGGGGTGGCCAGTGTGAAGACGACGGTGGAGTCGTCCTCCGCCGCGACCGAGACCATGTCCGAGAGCAGCGACGAGGGGCCGTTCGGAGCGGCGATCGCCACCTGGCGCTCGAAGGTGAAGACCACGTCCGAGGCGGTGAGCGGATTGCCGTTGGCGAAGGCGGCGTCCTCGCGCAGGGCGACGCGGTAGTGGGTCGGGTCGGTGAACTCGGCCGAGGCCGCGAGGTCCGGCACGGGATCCGTCGATCCGGGGGCGGAGGTCAGCAGCCAGGAGAAGACCTGGTTCTGCAGCGTCGCCGAGCCGAGGTCCCAGGAGCCGGCGGGATCCAGGGCGGTGACCTTGTCCGTGGTCCCCAGGAGGATCCCGGGGGGCGCCTGGGCGCCGGTGGTGCCCGGCGAGCAGGCGGTGAGAGCGACCGGCGTCGTGCCGTCGCGGTTCCGGCTACTCGAGCAGCTTGCCCGCGGTGGCGACCTCGCCGCTGATCAGCGCCTGGATCTCCTCCGGCACCGCGGGGATCTCCTCGCGCGTGATCCCCGCGGAGGGCGACCAGACGAGGTTCACCTGGAGGGCCGGGTCGATGTCCGGGTAGTCGCTGCGGTTGTGGCAGCCGCGGCTCTCCCGGCGCTCGAGCGCTGCCTCGAGGGTGGCCCGCGCGGCCATCGCGGCCGACTTGAGGTCGAAGGCGTGGGCGAGGTCCTGGAAGCCGGCGATGTCCGGGTGCACGCCGATGTCGGCGATGCGCGCCTCGATCGCGTCCAGCTCGGCGAGCCCGGCGAGCAGGCCCTCCTCGTCGCGGACGACTCCGGCGTGCTCGGTCATCGTGTTGCGGATCGCGCGCTGCAGGGCGCGGACGTTCTCGGTGCCGTCGGCCGCGAGCAGGCCGGCGATCTCGTCGCGGGCGACCTGGACGGACGCGGCCGAGCGGGTCTGGGCGGTCAGCGAGGCGGAGTACTCCGCCGCCGCCTGCCCGACGATCCGGCCGAACACCAGCAGCTCGATCAGCGAGTTGCCGCCGAGGCGGTTGGCGCCGTGCAGTCCGCTGGAGGCCTCTCCGATCGCGTAGAGCCCGGGGACGTCGGTGCTGTGGTCGTCCGAGCGCACCCAGACCCCGCCCATCGAGTAGTGCGCCGTGGGCGCGATCTCGATCGGGTCCTTCGTGATGTCGAGCATCTGCAGCTCGAGCATCGTCTGGTACACCCGCGGCAGCCGGGTCATGATCGTCTCGCGCGGCAGATGCGAGACGTCGAGCCAGACCCCGCCGTTCGGCGTGCCGCGACCCTCCTTGATCTCGGTGTAGCAGGCGAGGGCGACGCGGTCGCGGGTCGAGAGCTCGAGGCGCTCGGCGTCGTACTTGCCCATGAAGCGCTCGCCGAGGCCGTTGCGGAGGATGCCGCCCTCGCCGCGCGCGGCCTCGGAGATCAGCGTGCCGGCCGCGTTCTCGGGCTCGATGATGCCCGACGGGTGGAACTGGACGAGCTCGGGGTCGCGCAGGCGACCGCCGGCCTCGACGGCCAGGCGGAACGAGTCGCCCGTGTTCTCGTCGCGGCGGGAGGAGGTGCGGCGCCAGATGCGGTTGTGCCCGCCCGCGGCGAGGATCACCGCATCCGCGTGGATCAGGTAGCGGGTGCCGTCGACGAGGTCGAAGCCGTAGGCGCCGAACACGGCTCCGTCCTCGTTGACGAGGATGCGCGTGACGTACACGGTGTCCAGGATCGGGATCTCGAGCTGGGCGGCCCGGTTGACGAGCGTGCGCTGGATCTCGAGGCCGGTGTAGTCGCCCGCGAAGGCGGTCCGGCGGTAGGTGTGCGCGCCGAAGAAGCGCTGCGAGATGCGGCCGTCGTCCTCGCGGGCGAACGGCATGCCGTAGCGCTCGAGGTCCTGGATGCCGCGGGCGGCGTTGGAGGTGACGATCTCGACCGTGTGCGGGTTGGCGAGCTGGTAGGACTCGGTGATGGTGTCGGCCGCGTGCTGCTGCCAGCTGTCGTCGGGGTCCATCGTGGCGAGGGCGGCGTTGATGCCGCCGGCGGCGAGGGAGGTGTGCGCGTCCGACTTCGAGCGCTTGCCGAGCGCGAGGATGTCCACTCCCGCCTCGGCGAGCTCGATCGCGGCGCGCAGGCCCGATCCGCCGGTGCCGATGACGAGGACGGAGGTGGAGATCCGACGCTCCGGTGCGGTGGTCTCTGAAGTGGTCATGCCTCCACGCTAGGCACGGCGCTTCGATTACTCCAATGCATAATGCTGGGCACGGCCATGCGCATAGGGTATGCATGTGGATCTCGAGCAGCTCACCGGATTCGTCGAGGTCGCCCGCCTCGGCAGCTTCACCCGCGCCGCCGAGGAGCTGCATCTCGCGCAGCCCTCGCTGAGCCGCCGGATCGCCGCGCTGGAGCAGGACCTCGGCTCCGAGCTCTTCCACCGGGCGCGTTCCGGCAGCACCCTCACACCGGCCGGCGAGCTGCTGCTGCCGCTCGCCCGGCGCATGCTCGCCGACGCCGGATCGGTGCGCCGCGAGCTGGCCGAGCTGGCCGGACTCGAGCGCGGCCGGGTGCGGTTCGGCGCGACGCCGACGCTCTGCATCAGCCTCGTCGCGGAGGTGCTGCACGCGTTCCACTCCGCGCATCCCGCCGTGGAGCTGCACCTCGCCGAGGACGGGTCGCGGAGCCTCTTCGACCGGCTGGCACGGGGCGAGCTCGACCTGGCGCTGGTGACGACCTCGACCGCGGCCGCTCCCGGCGCCTTCACGGTGACGCCGCTGCTCGTCGAGGAGCTCGTCGTGGTCTCCTCCGCCGCGGAGCCTCCCCTCGCCGCGACCGGTGCGCTCGACCTGGCGGCGGTCGCCCGCCTCCCGCAGATCGTCTTCAACTCCAGCTACGACCTGCGCCGCACGACCGACGCCGCGTTCGCCGCCGCGGGCCTGGAGCCGGACGTGGTGCTGGAGGGCGCCGAGATGGACGCGGTGCTGCGCTTCGCCGAGCGGGGCCTCGGCGTCGCGGTCGTCCCGGCGATGGTGCTGCAGGGGCGCCCGGGGCTGCGCTCGATCCGCCTCGAGGAGCCGACGCTCGAGAAGCCCACCCTGACCCGGACGATCAGCCTCGCGCGCCCGGCGGACCTCGCGCCGACCGCCGCGGCGCGGGTCATGCAGCGCACCATCGCGGCGACCGCCCGCGCCTTCGCCGCCCAGGCCGGCGGAACGATGCGCCTGGCCGACGCCCGCTGACCGAGCTGGGGTCTCGAGGCGCCGCTGCTCGACCAGCAGTACGGCGAACATGCTGATCGAGCAGCCCCGGAGGGGCGCATCGAGATCCCCGCACGCGCAGGAGCGCCCCTGGCCCCGCTGGGCCGGGGGCGCTCCCCGGTGGTTCAGCCGTGCGCTACGAGCACGGGCGCGCCGCGTACGGAGCGCTCACCTCCGTCTCGACGGGGGCGCCGTTCATCGTGGCCGTGGCCTCGACGGTCACCGCACCGGCGGGCAGGTTCGCCTGACGGGTGGTGAAGGCGTGCGACACGGTCTTGCCGGGCGCCACCGAGGTGAACGACTTCGTGCCGGACATCGACGTGAAGGTCACGCCGACGGGGACGTCGGAGCCGTTGCTCGCCTGGACGGTGACGATCGCCTTGCCCGCGATGCAGCGGGTCGCAGCGCTCGCCGTGATGTCGAGCGCCGGAGCAGCCTCGCCCTCGGTGAAGGCGAAGGTGTCGAGCTCGAACAGGTCGCCCGAGGGTCCGGAGTAGCTGAAGTACACGTCGTGCACTCCCGTCGCTCCGGTCAGCGCGGCGCTGACGTCGGTCCACTCACCGGTCGTCCCGTTCACCGCGACGGTGCCCGCGACGGGCCCGGTCTCGGAGTCGAGGCGGACGGTGACGGTGCCGCCGGCCTGCAGCGCCTTGGCCTTCGCGGTGAACGTCGCGGCTCCGGTGTCCCCGAAGTCGACGGCCGACAGCGCGGTCCAGTCGCCGTTGTCGAGGTCCTTCAGCACGAGGTTCTGGGTCGCGCCCGCGGCGGGGGTGCCGAGCGGCGCCGTCGCGATGCCCTTGCTCCAGCCGATGGTCTCGGCCGGGAAGGTGCGGTACGGATCGAAGTCCTTCACCTGGTCGACGCCCTTGTAGTCGCCGACCACCTGCTGCACCGTGCCGTCGGCGTTGAACTGCAGCTCCTGGATGTGCGGGCTGCGGTACCCCTGGGTGGTGTCGCCGTTGATCCGCTTGTTGAGCGTCGGCGCGTGGTAGGTGAAGTAGTACTTGCCGCCCAGCTCGAAGACCGACTGGTGGTTGTTGCCGCCGGTGCCGGCTCCGAAGAAGCGGCTCTGGTTCGGGAACATCACGCCGGCGTAGTTCTCCTTGGGCCAGGACATCGGGTCGTCCGAGATCATGTAGCCGATCTCACCGCCGCCCGGGTAGCCGGGCTCGCGGGTCTGGTTGCCGCCGAAGTCGTTGCCGCCGAAGTGGGACGAGTACGAGAGGTAGTACTTGTCCTGGCGCTTGAACACCTGGGCCGCCTCGAACGCGACGGGCGCGTCCACGACGGCCGAGGTGCCCTGGGTCGAGATCATGTCGTCGCCGAGCTCGATCACGCGGATGTTCTTCGGGTTGTTGAAGCGCTCGGCCGCGGGGAGCGCGGTCGAGGCGGGTCCGCCTCCGAAGAACAGGTAGCCCTGGCCGTCGTCGTCGACGAGCGGTGCCGGGTCGAACTTCCACGCGACCGCCTCGGCGCCCGGGGTGGACGCGTTGATGAGCGTGGAGGTGCGCTGGCTGGTCCACGGGCCCACCGGCGAGTCGCCGGTGATCACGTTGCTGGAGCCGCCGCCGTTGGCGTAGTAGAGGAAGTACTTGTCGACGCCGTTCACGGTCTTCTTCGCCATGCCGGGAGCCCACGAGTTGCCGGTGTAGGGCGCGACTCCGGTGGAGCCGGCGACCTGGATCTCGCCGTGGTCGGTCCAGTTGACGAGGTCGTCCGAGGAGATCACGGTGATCTGGTTGATCTTGCCGTAGTCGATGCCCGCCGAGACGCCCGTGGCGGGGTTCGGAGCGTAGCCCTGGGTGTCGTTCGTCATGTACATGTACACGCGGCCGTTCTCGACGAAGCCGAAGCCGTCGGCGCCGAACTTCCAGCCCATGAGCGGGTTGTGGTCGCCCGGGATCTTGCCCACGACCTCGATGGTGCGCGAGGCGGGCGCGGGCGGCGCCGCTCCGACCAGCGAGACGTCGTCGAGCTTGTAGTCCATGAGATGCGTCTCGGGCGCGGCCGAGGGAGTCGCGGTCCACGGCGTCTCGAAGAAGAGGCGCGCGGTCGCGACGCTCTGCCCGGCGGGGATGGTGAACGATCCGTTGATCGTCGCCCACTGCCCCTTCGTGGCGGTGACGCTCGCGAGGTTCGTGTAGGTGCCTCCGCCGTAGTGCATGGTGGCGAAGAACTGCTTGGTCGCGGGGCTCGCGGCGTTCTCGTACTTGATCTGCGCCTTGACCTGGTAGGTCTGGCCGGCGACGACCCTGCCGCTGAGGTCCTGCATGGCGCCCGCGCCGGTGGTCGTGCGGCCGGTGACGAGCGCTGCGGCGGTGCCGGTGCGCGCATCCGTGGTCGTCGCGATGGTGCCGGCGTCGGCGGCGTTGCCGTTGTTGACGAACCAGCTGCTGATGCCGCTCTCGAAGCCGCCGTTGACGATGAGCTCCGCCTCAGCGGCGGACGAGGTCTGGGCGGCGAAGGGGGCCACCAGGAGCGCGGTCAGCGCGGCCGTGGCCAGCAGCCTCAGCCGCAACCGCCCCTTCGGAGCGGCTTCTCGTTGTGGTGATCTCACGGATCCTCCTTGATCGTGTCGTGCAGGAGATCGTCGGCGACGGGTGCCGCTGACGCGTTCGGGGGCGGGGGCGGCCGCGCGGGCCGCCCCCGGAGTGCTCAGCCGCAGGACGCGGCCGGGTGGGGCGCTCTCACCGTGGTCGTCACCGGCTCGCCGTCGAGGGTGGCGGTCGCGGTCACGACCACCTCGGCGGCGGGGACCGAGGCCGCCCGCGTGGTGAAGGCGTGGCTCGTCGTGGCGCCGGGTGCGAGCGCGGCGACCGTCTTCGTGCCGGAGGCGCTCTCCATCCGGAGGGCGACGGGCACGTCGTCGGCGTTGGTCGCCCGCACGGTCACGACGACCTTCCCCGCGATGCAGCGGGTCGCGGCGGCGGCGGTCACATCGAGCGACGCCTCCTTCAGCGTCCCGAGGCGGGCCAGCTGGTAGCTGAGCGCGCGCTCCGGGGCGTCGATCTGGTTCTGCGTTCCCGCGGTACCGACCGCCTGCGCCTTCGCGAGGACCGACTGGAGGTCGGACCAGGCGTCGGCCGGGTAGTCGTCGGAGCGGAGCGTCGCCGCGTGGGCGACGGCCGCGTCGAGCTGCGAGCGGTCGAGCGCCTTCCCCTCCGAGGAGAGGGTGTCGCTCAGGAGGAACTCGTCGACGTCGACGTGGCCGCCGGCGGTCTTCGTCGCGTAGCTGAACAGCCCGAGGCGGTGGCCCATGAAGTGCGTGAGCTGACCGTCGAGGGTCTGCGGGCCGACGCGGCTGCCGAGCTTCGTCCAGCTCGTCCCGTCGAGGCTGTACGAGAAGGTCGTCCAGAGCTGTCCGGCCGGGGCCGAGAGCTCGAGGTCGGCCTTCAGGCGCACCTGCGAGGCGTCGCCGAGTGCGGCGGTGGTGCCGGGGAGGAAGGACTCGACGGCCGCCTGATCGAACGTGGTCGCGAACGGCTGGCTGCGGTTCACGACGCCGACGGTGGTGACGCCGTCCACGCGCTTGACCGCGACGTAGGAGAAGCCGCGGTTGTAGGCCGCGAGCCCGGCGACGTCGCCGTCCTTCATCCCGGAGACGTCGAACGCCGCCTCCGCCGACTGCTTCGGAGCCACGATGCGCTGGGAGAGCGTGTTGCGCGCCTCCTCCAGGTACGTCATCTCGGGCGAGCCCGAGAGGCGCGTGTGCGCGGCCGTTCCGCTGAGCACCTTCCCGTTGGTGAGGCGGAGCCAGCCCTCGCGCTCGGTCAGCGACCAGTAGCGGTTGTCGGGGGCGTGGTTCCACTGCCAGGGGAGGGCGAGGGTCGAGCCGTTCGGCTCGATCTCGGCGGCCGTCGGGCGCTCGAGGGTGGGAGCGGCGCCGACGAGCGAGACGTCGTCGAGCAGGTACTCGGTGCTCGAGGACGCCGGCTGCGGATTGCCCCACGGCGTCTCGACGGCGAACTTCACGCTGCCGACGTTCGCGGTCTCGGGCACCGTGTAGGTCCCCGTGATCGTCGTCCACTGCCCCTGCGTGACGGCGGCGGAGGCCATCGTCACGGGTCCCGCGCCGAAGTCGGCGCAGAGGTTGAAGCGGACCGACGCGGGGCCGGTCGTGTACTTCACCTTCGCGGACACGGTGTAGGTCACGCCGCGCTGCAGCTTGTTCGCCAGCACCTGGCTCGGGCCTGAGCCGTTGAGCGTGCGGGTGCCCACGCGGAGCGCGGCGGTGCCGGACGCCGGGTCGGTCGTGTCGGCCGACAGCGTCGCGCCGAACTGGCCTGCCCACGGCGCCGTCCCCGACTCCGCTCCCGGGTTCTGGAGCAGCTGCACGCCGAGCAGCGACGCGTCGTAGGAGGGCGCGGGCGGGATCGTCCACGACTCGTCCTGGTAGGCCTTCGCCGGGGCGTCGTTGTCGAAGTCGTCCGAGACGACGATGCTCTTCTGCCGCTCGAACAGCTCCTCCTCGGGGCTGAGGCGGATCGGCTTCGGGAAGCTCCCGCCCACCGGCACCGAGCCGTTCGTCCCGAACGTCGGCCAGCCGTCCTTCCACGTCGCCGGGATGAGCCCGGGGATGCGGCCGGTCGGGAAGCTGTCGCGGAAGAACATGCCGTGCCAGGCGGTCGAGCCGTCCTCCTTCGCGATCGGCACGAGGCTCCCCTGGGCGAACCCGCTGGAGTTCAGCACGCCCTTGCCCTCGTAGGGGTTGCTGCCGTCGGCGGTCGCGTAGCGGCCCAGCAGCTCGGACGAGCGGAACAGCGCCACCTGGCGGCCCTGGCCCGAGGGCCAGGTGATGATGACGATGTAGTACTGCCCGTCGATGTACTGCACCTGCGCGCCCTCGAACAGGCCGCCGAGGTAGCCGGCTCCCGGGTAGTCCGAGGTGCGGAGGATGTTCGGGTACTCGGCGACGACGGTCGTCAGGTCCTCGCTCAGCTTCACGGCGCTGGTGGATCCGGAGCCGTAGAAGATGTACGGCGTGCCGCCGTCCGCGTCGTCGAAGAAGAGCGACGGGTCGTGGAAGGCGCGGCCGAGGGCTGTGCGGGTCCAGGCTCCGTCCTCGATGTCGTCGGTCGAGTAGAGGTAGGAGCCGCCGAGGTTGTTGGTGTTGAAGACCGCGTAGTAGCGGCCGTCGTGGTACCGCAGCGACGAGGCCCACTGGCCGTTGCCGTAGGAGTTCTGCCCGTTGCGGAGCGAGAAGCGGTCGCCGATCTCGAGCCGGTCGAAGACGTAGTTGACGATCTCCCAGTTGACGAGGTCGTAGGACTTCATGATCGGGGCGCCCGGGCTCAGGTGCATCGTGGTGCTGATCATGTAGTAGATGTCGCGGCCCTCGTCGTTCTCGGACGCGGGCACGCGCTCGACGCTGACGTCGGGCACGTCGGCGTTCAGCAGCGGCACGGAGTAGGTGCCGTCGCCGCGGTCCGTCGACGTGTAGGAGGCCTTCGGCGACCACGCGCCGGCCGCGGTCGCCGGAGCCGCGCCGGAGGCGAGCAGGCCCGCCGCGAGGAGGGCGCCGATCGCCGTGGAGGCGACTGCGCGCATCGGGGTCATTCGAACAGCGACAGCGTCAGGACGGAGGAGTAGTCGCCGGGGGCGACGTCGGCCTCGGTCTTCAGGGTGAGGCCCGCGGACACGGTCCAGGACCCGTCCGTCGCGGTCTCCTGCGAGTCGAGCGACAGCGCGAGCAGCTCCTGGTCGAACAGGCCCACGGCGTCGGCGCCCTCGTCGAGGATCGTGTCGACCGGGTCGCCCTCGGACACGAGGCCCGACTCGCCGCCGTCCACGAGGACCGGCGTCCAGCCGAGGTGGTCGGAGGAGATGTCCTCCTGGTCCGCGTCGCCGGTGAAGGCGCTCGCCGAGCCGAGGACGTACCAGCCGGCTCCGGCCGGGATCTCGTCGACGGTCCGGGTGTCCGTCACGGTCACGTCGGGCAGCTGCCCCGTGAAGGCGCGCACGGTCGGGGTGGAGCCCTCCTCGGCGAGCGTGGCGGAGGTGCCGTCGATCGACATCGAGAGGGCGCCGGGCTGCTCCAGCTCCTCGATGCTGACGTTCACGTCGACGTCGTCGGAGCCGTACTCGGTGTCGGCGGCCGCGGCCGCGGCGGCGACGCCGGACAGGAGCAGGCAGCCGGCGAGAGCGGCGCCCGAGCGGACGAGCCAGAGGGGTCGGGGGGTGCGTCGCGTGGACATGGTGTTCCTCACTCGATCGGCATCGTCGCCGATCAGGTCGAGCGCCGGACGGCGCGGAGTGGTGGCGCGGCCCGAGGCCGCGAGAGGACGGAGCGCGGCGCAGCCCGAGGGGCGTTCGGCCGCGCCTGGAGCGCAGGACGCGCGGAGAGCGGCGGACGGCTCGTGCGCGGCGGCTTCCACAGCGTGGCCACGCGAGCTCCAGCTCTCGACCCCCTCAGCACTGAGGGGAGAAAGGCTGCCCGATACTCGTCTCTCTCGACTGCTGAGCTTTCCCTCAGCTAGTCTTGCGGGCAATGTTACCGGGAACATTCCCGATTGCAAGGACGTGTTCTCAACCGTCCGGAGCAGCGCAGCGAGGCGATCACCGCGTTCCGCCGCGGCCGGGCGGGGACGGCGGGAGGGGACGAGGATGTCCGCAGGGGCGGCGACGGCGGAGGCCGAGCAGGAGGTCGTGACGACGGAGTGCGCGGAGCGCTCAGGCGTCATCGGCGTGCTCCTGGGCGACTTCGAGCCGTTCGGCACGGAGGTGCTGCAGGGAGTGGCGACGGCGCTCCGGGGGACCCGGTTCGACCTCCTCGCCGGCAGCGGGGCGAGCCGCCGGGGCCGGGCGGGATGGGAGCAGGAGTCCCTGCGGCGCCTCACCGAGGCGCACGTAGCGGGAGCGATCCTGGTGACTCCCTCCGGCGTGATCCCCCCGTCGGACCTGCCGCTCGTCGTCGTGGATCCGCTGACCGCGCAGACCGAGCTGCACTCGGTGGCGACCGACGACTTCGGCGGAGCGCAGCTGGCGACCAGCCACCTGATCGGGCTCGGCCACCGCCGCATCGGCTTCGTCGCGGGCCGCCCCGACCTGGAGTCGTCGCACCGGCGCGGCGCCGGCTACCAGCGGGCGCTCGCGGACGCCGGCCTCCCCTACGACCCCGCGCTCGTACGGGTCGGCTACTACCGGCACGACCCCTCCCTCGCCGCCGCCCACGAGCTGCTGCTGCTGCCCGACCGCCCGACGGCGGTCCTCGCCGCGAACGACGCCTCCGCCATCGCCGTGATCGAGGCGGCCCGGGCGCTGGGCCTCTCGGTGCCGGGGCAGCTTTCGGTCGTGGGCTACGACGACGTGCCCGACGCCTCCCGGGTGGTCCCCGCGCTCACGACGGTGAGGCAGCCGCTGCACCGCGTGGGGCGCGCGGCCGCCCGGGCGCTCCTGACGCTGATCGACGGCGGGAGCGTGGCCGAGCAGCACGTGCGGCTGCGCAACAAGCTCGTGCTCCGCGGGTCGACGGCGCCTCCCGCCGAGGGCCCGCCGTCCGGCTGACTCCTCCCCCTCCCCCAGCCGGCGGGAATACGCTCGGCGCATGAACCAGCAGCGCACTCCGGTCACGGTCACGGTCACGGGAGCCGGAGGCGCCATCGGCTACGCGCTCCTTTTCCGCATCGCCTCGGGTCAGCTCCTCGGGCCGGACGTCCCCGTCCGCCTGAACCTGCTCGAGATCCCCTCCGGCCTCCGCGCGGCCGCGGGCACGGCGCTCGAGCTGCAGGACGGCGCCTTCCCCCTCCTCCGCGGGATCGAGGCGACGGACGACCCGGCCGCCGCGTTCGACGGCGCGAGCGTCGCCCTCCTCGTGGGCGCCCGGCCGCGCAGCGCGGGCATGGAGCGCGCCGACCTGCTCGCCGCGAACGCGGGCATCTTCGGACCTCAGGGTGCCGCGCTGAACGCGCACGCCGCCTCCGACATCCGCGTGCTGGTCGTCGGCAACCCGGCCAACACCAACGCCTGGATCGCGCGGCGCAGCGCCCCGGACATCCCTGCCGGCCGCTTCACCGCGATGACGCGCCTCGACCACAACCGGGCGGTCGCGCAGCTCGCCGCGAAGCTCGACGCCCCCGTCGACGCGATCGAGGGCGTCGCGATCTGGGGCAACCACTCCGCCTCGCAGTACCCGGACGCGACGCACGCCACCGTCGGCGGACGTCCGGTGCCCGAGCTGGTCGACGCCGAGTGGCTGCACACGGAGTTCGAGCCGCGGGTCGCCAAGCGCGGCGCCGAGATCATCGAGGTCCGCGGAGCCTCCTCGGCCGCGTCCGCCGCCTCCGCCGCGATCGACCACGTGCGCGACTGGGTCGACGGCACGTCGTGGACCTCGGCCGCCGTCGAGTCGGACGGCTCCTACGGGGTGGAGGAGGGGCTGATCTCCTCGTTCCCGGTCCGCTCCGTCGACGGCGAGTGGCGGATCATCGAGGGGCTCGAGATCGACGCGCACTCCCGCGCGCGGATCGACGAGTCCGTGCTCGAGCTGCGCGCCGAGCGCGACCAGGCGCTGGCGTTCCTCGCGTCCTGACGCGCCCCTCCCCGTCCTGTCTCCGCGGGATTCCACTCCGGTGCGCCTCGCGCGACGTGTCGCGTACCGGAACGGCATCCCGCGGAGGGGCTCAGCGGCGCTTCTCCGGAGTGGGGAGGGTGCCGGAGGCGCGGGCGGCCTCGTACCAGGCGTGCGCCTCCTCCTGGCGCTCCGCCTCGGCGCCGGTCGCGATCGCCGCGCGCACGTGCTCGGGCCCGTAGCCGAACGACGCGACCAGGTCGGCGGCGTGCGGGCGGATGCGCGCGAGCAGGCGGTCGATGTAGGACGTCACCGCGACCGCTCGCTGCGACGACAGGCGCCCGTGGATGAGGTACCAGTCGAGGTGCTTCTCGATCAGGCCCAGGCCGAACAGGTCGCGGAGCCAGGTGAGGACGGTGCGCGTGCCCGCGTCCTCGACGCCGGCGAGCGCCTCCGTGAACGCCTCCCACTGCAGCAGCTCGGCGTGCGCGCGCGCCGCCTCGATGAGCTCGCTCTGGTGCGCGTTGAACAGGCGTGCCGCCTCGTCGGAGGGCAGCTTCGACGCCGGGCGCAGCCGTGAGGCGATCCCCGCGACCATGCTCTCGACGCGGCCGGTGAGCAGCTCGCGCTGGTCCTCCCGCAGCTGGCCGACCGAGCGGGCCGTCGATCCGCGATCGGCGACGACCTGGGCCAGACGGCGCAGACCGGAGTTGTCGACGGTCGCCCCCGCGACCTGCGAGGCGGCGTAGCGCGCCAGCTCCGCGGGCTGGGCGCCCTTGAAGCGGCGTCCGACGTCGGTCAGCAGGCGCTTGGCGACCAGCTGGAGGAGCACGGTGTTGTCGCCCTCGAAGGTCGCGTACACGTCGAGGTCGGCGCGCAGCTGCGTGAGCCGGTTCTCCGCGAGGAAGCCCGCGCCTCCGCAGGCCTCGCGCGCCTCCTGCAGCGTGTCGAGAGCGTGCCAGGTCGAGAGCGCCTTGAGTCCCGCGGCGAGGGTCTCGAGGTCCTGCCGCGACTGCTCGGTGTCGTTCGCGCCGGAGAACACCTCGTCGAACGCCGTCAGCAGCTTCTCGTGCGCGAAGGCGGCGGCGTAGGTGGTGGCCAGGCGCGGCAGGAGGCGGCGCTGGTGCCGCTGGTAGTCGAGCAGCACCTCCTCCCGCTCGCCGCCGCCGGTGAACTGGCGGCGCTGATCGCCGTAGGTGACGGCGACCGTCAGCGCGATCTTCGCCGCGGCGACCGAGGCTCCGTCGAGCGAGACACGGCCCTGCACGAGCGTGCCGAGCATGGTGAAGAAGCGGCGGCCCGGGCTCGCGATCGGCGAGGAGTAGGTGCCGTCGGCGGCGACGTCGCCGTAGCGGTTCAGCAGGTTCTCGCGCGGGACGCGGACCCCGTCGAAGTGGAGGCGGCCGTTGTCGATCCCGTTCAGACCGCCCTTGAGGCCGTCGTCCTCCCCGCCGACGCCGGGCAGGAACGCGCCCTGCTCGTCGCGGATCGGGACGAAGAAGGCGTGGACGCCGTGGTTCACCCCTTGGGTGACCAGCTGCGCGAAGACGACCGCCGCGCGCCCGTCCACCGCCGCGTTGCCGAGGTAGTCCTTCCAGGCCGCGCGGAACGGCGTCCGCAGCACGAACACGCCGTCCTCGTAGGTGGCGGTCGTGGCGATCGACGCGACGTCGGAGCCGTGCCCGGTCTCGGTCATCGCGAAGGCGCCCGGGATCTCGAGGCTCATGATCCCCGGCAGCCACTTCTCGTGGTGCGGGCGCGTGCCCAGGTGCAGGACCGCGGCGCCGAAGAGCCCCCACTGCACGCCGGACTTGATCTGCAGCGACGGGTCGGCGGTGACCAGCTCCTCGAAGCCGGCGATGTTGCCACCGTGGTCGGCCTCGCCGCCGAGGTCGACCGGGAAGGCGCGGTGCACGCCGCCCTCGGCCGCGAGCACGCGCATCTGCTCCGAGACGCGGAGGCGGTGCTCCTTCATCGGGAGGCCGTCGGTGCGGTGCAGCTCGGGGCGGGCGGTCAGGGCGCGGCTGGCGAGGCGCTGCTCGCGCCAGGCGCCGAGCAGGGTCTCGCCGAGGGCGGCGACGTCGACGGAGGGGGCGCCGTCCTCGTCCAGGCGCGCGTCGACCTCGGAGCCGAGGGAGTCCACCGGCGGCGTGGGCGCGATGGAGCCCGAGCGGGAGCGCCGGGCCCGCGTGCGCCCGGTGGCCGCCCGGTCGGCGGCGTCGGCGGCGGAGCGGGGGTGGGGAGCGGTGCTGACCATGGTGTTCGTGTCCCTTCGACCGTCTGCGGTTCGGGCCGCTCCCGGTGCGTCGTGCGCCGACGGGCGCGGCAGCGGAGGCGGTCCTCGCACGGTAGGTCGCGCGGCGGCGCGGCGGAAACGTTCCGTCGCCCGGGCACAAACGGCGCCGGGCGGAGGAGGAAGCGGGTTGTCGGAACCGACCAGGCGGGGCGGGGCGCCTCGTCTGTGCGCTGGGGCTGTCCCTGCCGACGGGAGCGGAGGAGGGGGCGGCTCGTCCGTGTGCTGAACGGGCTGTCCCTACGGGCTGCTTCTGCGGAGGAGGGACGCCGCACCGGAGGCCGCCTCGCTAGTCTCTCGGCATGAGCGAGCCGCCGCTGCCTCCCCCTCCGCCCGCCCGACAGCCGGCGGCCGGGCCGCCCGCGGACGTCGCGGCAGCGCCTCCCCGGACTCCGGGTGCGCCGCCCGTGGACGTCGCGGCCGCGCCTCCCGCGCCTCCGGCCGCGCTGGGATCCGGGGTTCCGCATGGGCGCCCGGTCCGCGTCTGGGACCTGGTGCTGACGATCGTGCTGATCCTCGTGGCCTCCGCGGTGACGCTGCTGCTGTCGTTCTTCGGGCTGTTCTTCGCGATGGCCAGCGACTCGTGCGGCGGATCGAACGCCTGCGACATCGGCCTGATCGAGGGCGGGGTGGTCCTCGCCGCAGGAGGAGTGTGGGTGCCGTTCCTCGCGGCGCTGGCCGTCTCGATCGTGCTGCTGGTGCGGCGGCGCATCGCGTTCTGGGTGCCGGTGGCGGGCCTCGCGGTGTCGTTCTGCTGCACGCTGCTCGGCGGGTGGATGGCGTCGACGGGCGCGGGCGGCTGAGGGCGCTCGCCGACGCCTCGGACCGAGGACGCTCGCGTCGGTGACGAGATGGGCACGATCGCCGACGCGGAGCCCGGAACACGGTCGCCCACGCCGGCGCCCGCCTCCGTCGCGGGTGGTGAACCGCGCGCCTCAGCGACGGATCAGTAGCTGTCCCAGCCGGGCTCCCAGTCGGGCTCGTCCGGCGGCACCCAGTCGTCCTCCGGCGGCTGAGCGGCGGACACCGGCGGACCGGACGACTCGCGGCCGAACGAGGGCTTCGCCCCTTGCGAGCGGGACGACCCGCCACGGGCGGCCGGCGCGCGGCGGGGAGCGGGAGCCTCCTCACCGGGTTCCGGGACGGCGATCTCGGGGCTCTCCCCCGCGACGACGGCGAGAACGGCCTCGCCGTAGGTGAGCAGCTTCTTCTGGCCGACGCCGCCGATGATGCTGAGCGCGTCCATCGTCGCCGGCTCGGCGGTCGCGATCTCGCGGAGGGTTGCGTCGTTGAAGACGATGTAGGCCGGGACCGCCTGCGCTCGGGCCTGCGCGGCGCGCCACTCCCGGAGCCGCTCGAACAGCGGCTGAGCCTCGCCCGACAGCTCGGCGACGGTGGACCGCCCGGAGCGGGAGGATCCGCTGGAGCGGGCCGGCTTCTCCGGCTCCTGCCGCAGCTCGACCTTCCGCTCGCCGCTGAGGACGGAGCCGGACGCGGGCGTGAGCACGAGCGTGCCGAAGCCGTCGTCGTTCACGCCGAGAAGGCCCTGCGCGAGGAGCTGGCGGGCGACTCCGCGCCACTGGGTGTCGCTGAGCTCGGCGCCGATGCCCCAGGTGGCGAGGCCGTCGTGCTGGTGCTGGGTGGTGCGCGGCGTGGTCTTGCCGCGGAGGACGTCGATGATGTGTCCGGCGCCGAACTGCTGATTGCGCTCGCGCTTGAGGCGGACGACCGTCGACAGGAACTTCTGCGCCGCGACCGTGCCGTCCCAGGAGGCGGGCGGCTCGAGGCAGGTGTCGCAGTTGCCGCAGGCGGTGCTCTCCTGGCCGAAGTAGGCGAGCAGGTTCACCCGGCGGCACTGGACCGTCTCGGAGAGCGCGAGCATCGCGTCCAGGTGCGCGGACATCCGCCGACGGTGCGCCAGGTCTCCCGGCGACTCGTCGATCATCCGGCGCTGCTGCACCACGTCCTGCAGGCCGTAGGCGAGCCAGGCGGTGGACGGCAGTCCGTCGCGGCCGGCGCGACCCGTCTCCTGGTAGTAGCCCTCGACCGACTTGGGCAGGTCGATGTGCGCGACGAACCGCACGTCCGGCTTGTCGATCCCCATGCCGAAGGCGATGGTCGCGCAGACGATGACGCCCTCCTCGCGCAGGAACCGCGACTGGGCGGCGGCGCGTACCCGCGAGTCGAGGCCCGCGTGGTACGCGACGGCGTCGAAGCCCGCCGAGCGCAGCGCCTCGGCCGTCGCCTCGACGCTCTTGCGGGAGAGGGCGTAGACGATGCCCGCGTCGTGCGCGTGCTCGCGCCGCAGGAAGTCGATCAGCTGCTTGCGCGGCTCGACCTTGTTGACGATCCGGTACTGGATGTTCGGGCGGTCGAAGCTCGAGACGAAGTGGCGGGCGGCGCCGAGGTGCAGGCGCGAGGTGATCTCGCGGTGCGTCGCCTCGGTGGCGGTCGCGGTGAGGGCGATGCGCGGGACGTCGGGCCAGCGCTCGGCGAGCTCGCCCAGTGCGAGGTAGTCGGGGCGGAAGTCGTGGCCCCACTGGCTGACGCAGTGGGCCTCGTCGATCGCGAAGAGGGCGATCCGGCCGCGGGCGAGGAACTGCTTCATGCCCTCGTTGCCCAGGCGCTCCGGAGCGACGTAGAGCAGGTCGAGCTCGCCGTCGAGGTAGGCGCGCTCGACGCGGCTGCGCTCGCCCGCGTCCTGGGTGGAGTTGAGGAACTCGGCGCGGACGCCGTTCGCGCGGAGGGCGTCGACCTGGTCCTGCATCAGCGCGATGAGCGGGGACACGACCACGCCGGTGCCGGGGCGCACGATGGCGGGGATCTGGTAGCAGAGCGACTTGCCGCCGCCGGTGGGCATCAGGACGACGGCGTCGCCGCCTCCGATGACCTGCTCGACGATGGCCTGCTGCTCGCCGCGGAAGGAGCCGTAGCCGAAGACCTTCTCGAGGATCGCCTGCGCCTCGGAGGATCCGGAGCCCGCAGCGCCGCTCGCCGCGTCGCTCCGGACGCCGCCGCGGGACTCCGCCGAGGGGTCGGCGAGCGGCGGGGCGGGGAGGGCTGTCGCGGTGGGCTCTGTCACCCGGGGAACTCTACCCGCCGCCTCCGACGCCGCCCCGGGGGTCCGGGGAACTGTGGAGAAGGGCCGCAGGGAGGGAGCTGGGGAGGCGGCTGCGGGGAGGTCGGGGGTCTTCTGCGGCGCCCGGATCAGAGGTCGGTGAGGGTGCGGGTGTCGCCGTCCCAGAAGCGGACGCCCGCGAGGCCGACGGTGAACGGCTCGCCGAGGAGGGGGACGGCGTCGCCGAGCTGCTCGGCGCGGAGGCGGCGCGAGACGCTGATGTGCGGCGTCCAGGCGTCCGGCAGCGAGGTGTCGACGCCGCCCGGCACGAGGCGCGTGGCCCGGTCGTGCAGAGCGTCGAGGGCGGGCGAGCGGACCACTCCCCAGGCGAGGACGAAGCGCCCGGCGTGCGGGAAGAGGAGGACAGCACCCAGGTCGACCGTCGCCGGAAGCGGACCGAGCGCGCCCGGCTCCGGGGCGGTCAGCTCGGGCCCCGCGATAAGGGTGAGGTGCGGGCGGTTGCTGGCGGACGTGTGCAGTGCGAGGCTCGGGATGCCGGCCGCCTCGAGCGCCTCCCACTGGGTGCGGACGCGAGCCTCCGACTCCGGATCGAGGAGGACTTCGAGGCTGCGCATGTCCACATTCTGCCGCGGCTCCCGTGTGCGGGCCTTCGCGGGCGCGCGGCCACTCGCGGGTGCGCGGTCCTCGTCGGCTCCCGCGAGTGCGCAGGAGTCGTCGCACTCGCAAGCACGCAGGAGTTGTCGCACTCGCCCTCGGCTGCGACGACTCTTGGAGACTCGACACTCGTCCACTCGAGCGACCCTCGAGTGCGCAGAAGTCATCGTGCTCGCGCTCGACTACGACGACTCATGAGTGCTTGGCACTCGGCACTCGGCACTCGGCGCTCCCGCGAGTGTGCAGGAGTTGTCGCACTCGAGCTCGAGTGCGACAACTTTCGCGCACTCGCGGGGGCGAGGAGCGGGGCGGAGACGGGGAGCGGGCGGGCACCGCCGGCCCCGCGCCCCGCCACCCGCGTCAGCCGATCGTCACGAGGGCGGCGAACAGCTCCGGCGCTCGGCGGTCGACGATCCGACCGCCGACGCGGATGCCGACCAGCGCGAAGACGGTGCCCAGCACGAGGGCGGCCGCCAGTCCGGCCAGGCCGAAGGCCGGGTCGCCGCCGATGAGCGAGATCGCGCCGAGGACGATCGACGGGAGCGCCAGCAGACCGGTCGCGGCCATGCTCCCCAGCATCACGACGCTCGAGATCATCCCGGAGCCCGGCGGCGTCTTCAGCGGGCTGTCCCCCGGCCCGGGCACGGGGTAGACGACGAGCGACGAGGCGACGCTCGACACTCCGAACCCGCTGAGCACGAGGGCCAGCGCCATGCCCAGCACGGCCGGGATCGCGTCGGCGCGTCCCGCGTACAGCGCGGTGCCCACCGCCACGACGACCACCGCAGGGACGCCGATGATCGCGGCGGCGACGACGCGACCGGCGCGGTCGGCCGACCCCGTCACTCCGGAGCTGACGTGCGCCGCCCAGGCGGTGCCGTCGTACGACACGTCGGCGCAGAGCGTCACGCCGAAGATCAGACCGACGAGCACGGCCGAGAGCAGCACGAAGGTGTCGCCGCCGCTGCCGATCGCGGAGTAGAAGACCGCGAGGACGACGACGGCGGGGATGACGAGGAGCCCGCGGCTGTAGCGCGGGTCCCGCCACCAGTAGCCGAGGGCGCGCGCGGCGACGGCGCCGGTCGGGGTGCCGGGGAAGCGCCCGAACAGGCCGAGGCCCGCGGATCCGGAGGCGGAGTGCGCGCCGGACGCGGCGGGCTCCGCGAGCGCGTGCCGCAGCGCCCGGGCCCACGCCCAGACGAGGACGGCCAGCGTCGCGAGCCCGATCAGCAGGCGCGCGATCGCCGCGACCCAGTCGCCCGCGACGACGGATCCGGGGACGGCCCAGATCGCGCCGAGCGGCGACCAGCCGAGGGCGCCCGCGATCACGGGCAGGACGTCCAGGCCGTCGCGGATCACGTTGGTCAGGCCGAAGAAGAGCGGTCCGAGCAGGATGACGACGACGAGCACGACCCCGCCGATCACCTCGCGGTAGCGGCGGCTCGAGCCCAGGCCCGTGGTGAGTGCGCCGATCAGGCGGGACGCGACCACGCAGGTCGCGACGCCGATCACCGCGGCGACGAGGCCGGGCAGGATGCCGATCGGACGGCTCCACCAGGCGGCGGCGGAGGCGAGCGCCCCGAGCGTGGTCACCACGCCGGGGATGCCCGCGAGGCCCGCGGCGGCGAGCCCGAGGAGGAGGGTCCGCAGCGGGATCGGGAACGTCGCGAGGGTGGGCAGGTCGAGGCTCTGGTCGGAGCCGGACAGGAAGATCGGCCCGAGCACCCAGCCGAGGATCAGAGCGGATCCGCCGAGGACGATCGCGACGTTCGCGAACGCCGGGTCCGTGCCTCCGAGCGCGACCAGGCCGGCCGCGACCAGGCCGAGCATCGCGATCGCGTAGAGACCGCCGAGGATCACGCCGATCAGCTGCCACACGTTCCGCGTCAGCGAGTTGCGGAGCAGGAGCAGCCGCAGCCTCAGGAGATGCGCAACCATGCCGGTCCCTCCTGGTGGGTGCGGCCGCCGACCAGCTCGACGAAGCGCTCCTCGAGGCTGGAGCCGGCGCGGACCTCCTCGAGGGTGCCGGAGGCGAGCACGCGGCCGTCTGCGATGACGGCGACGCGGTCGCACATCCGCTCGACGAGGTCCATGGAGTGGGACGAGACGATGACCGTGCCGCCCGACGCGACGAAGCCGGTGAGGATGTCGCGGATGTTCGCCGCCGAGACCGGGTCGACCGACTCGAACGGCTCGTCGAGCACCAGGAGGCGCGGGGCGCGCACGAGCGCGCAGGCGAGCGCGATCTTCTTGGTCATGCCCGCGGAGTAGTCCACGACGAGCGTGCGGTCGGCCGGATCGAGGCCGAGCAGGGCGAGGAGGTCGTCGGTCCGCTCGACGACGACGGAGCGCTCGAGCCCGCAGAGCAGGCCGTAGTAGGTGACGAGCTGGAGACCGGTGAGGCGGTCGAACAGCTTGACGCCGTCGGCGAGGACGCCGATCAACCGCTTCGCCTCGAGAGTGTCCTTCCAGACGTCGACGTCGTGGATCGTGACGACGCCACTGTCGGGGCGGAGCAGGGCCGTGGCCATCGAGAGGGTCGTCGTCTTGCCCGCGCCGTTGGGGCCGACGAGCCCGAAGAAGGACCCGGCGGGGACGTCGAGGTCGATGTCCTTCACGGCCTCCTTGTCGCCGAAGCGCTTGCGGAGGCCGCGGATCCGCAGAGCGACCTCGCCGTGGCGGCCGGAGGCCTCGGGGGCGGCCCACGCGGGGGTCGCGGAGTCGGTGAGCGCGGAGTCGGTGCCGTCGGCGGCGGTGCGCGCGGCGGCGGTCTCGGTATCCGTGCCGTCCTGGGGAATGCCGGGGGGCGTCGTCCCGTCCATGTGTGTCCCTTCCGGGCCGCGGTGGGCGGCCGCTCCTCCACCCTAGGCAGGCGCTGCGGTCGGGGCATCCGTCCCGCGATGGAGTCGCGCGGCCCCGGCCCCTCGACGGGGCGGGGCGGGAGCACGGCCGCCTACGCTGGCCCCATGCCCACGCTCCTCCTCGTCCGGCACGGACGCACCACCGCGAACACCGCGGGGATCCTCGCCGGACGCACCGCCGGAGTGCGGCTCGACGACGTCGGACGCACGCAGGCGGCGCGCACCGGGGAGCGGCTGGCGGCGGTCGAGCTCGCGACCGTGGTGTCGAGCCCGCTCGAGCGGTGCCGGCAGACCACGCGCTTCGTCCTCGAGCGGCAGACGGGATCGCCGGCGACGGTGATCGACAAGGACATCACCGAGTGCGACTACGGCGACTGGTCGGGGCGCTCGCTGCGGGATCTCGCGACGGAGCCGCTCTGGGCGACGGTGCAGAACCAGCCCTCCGCGGTGGTGTTCCCCGGCGGCGAGGGGATGCTCGCGATGCAGGCCCGGGCCGTGTCGGCGATCCGCCGGCACGACGCGGCGGTGGCGGAGGAGCACGGGGCCGGCGCGGTGTGGGCGGCGGTCAGCCACGGCGACACGATCAAGGCGATCCTCGCGGACGCGCTCGGCATGCACCTCGACCTGTTCCAGAGGCTGAGCGTCGGACCGGCGTCGGTGTCGATCATCCGCTACGGCGCGGGGCGGCCCGAGGTCGTCGCGATGAACACGGACGCCGGGGACCTGGGCTGGCTGCGGAAGGCGGCCCCCGTGGCGGACGCCGCCGTGGGGGGCGGGGCGGGGCACGAGTAGGCGCGGGTTCGGGAGGGCCGCTTCAGGGCTCGATCGAGCGGCAGGGACGCTGGTGCTCGGCAGCGGCGGATCTCGATGCGTCCGCTCCGCGGGGGGCTCGGTCAGCAGAAGAGACGGCGACTCGATCAGCAGGCCGCCCGAGCCCGACGCGCGCAGCCACTGCGGAGGCGGGCGCTCGTAGACTGAGGGCATGCCTCCGATCGTGCACGGATTCGACTGGCCCGATCGCGTCGTCGTGGGGACCGTCGGCTCACCCGGCTCGCGCTCCTTCTACCTCCAGGCCAAGACCGGGCCCCGCGTGGTCAGCGTCGGCCTCGAGAAGCAGCAGTCGGCCCTCCTCGCCGAGAAGATCGACGAGATCCTCGACCAGCTGATGACCGCCCAGGGCAACCCGGTCAGCGTCCCCGCCGGCACTCCCCCGGAGCTCGTCGACAACGACCCGCTCGACCAGCCCGTGGAGCCCGAGTTCCGCGTCGGCGGTCTCAGCCTCGGCTGGGACCCGTCCACCGCGCAGATCGTGATCGAGGCCTACCCGCTGACCGAGGCGGAGGACGACTCCGAGGAGGAGCCCGAGCCCACCGAGATGCTGCAGGTGAAGATCCCGGTCGGCACGGCGCGCGCCTTCGCGAAGCGCACCCTCGAGGTCGTCGGCGCCGGACGTCCGCTCTGCCCCCGCTGCGGCGAGCCGATGGATCCCGACGGGCACGACTGCCCGCTCGCATGAGCGACCCGGGCGGGCTCGACGGCGAGCTGGAGCTGGCCGGCCGGATCACGATCGCCTCGAACGCGACGTTCCTCGCGCAGCTCGGCGAGACGTCCGTCGTCTACAAGCCGATCTCGGGCGAGAAGCCGCTGTGGGACTTCCCGGACGGCGTGCTCGCGGGCCGCGAGGTCGCCGCCTACCTCGTCTCGGAGGCGCTCGGCTGGAACGTGGTGCCGCGCACGTGGCTCCGCGACGGTCCGCTCGGGCCGGGCATGGTCCAGCTCTGGCAGGACATCGATCCGGACCAGGACGCGGTCGACCTGGTGCCCGCCGACGCCGTGCCCGACGGATGGCGGCACGTCCTCGACGGCAGCGACGAGGAGGACCGGGACATCTCCCTCGTGCACGAGGACTCGACGGCGCTGCGCCGGATGGCCGTGTTCGACGTGGTCGCCAACAACGCGGACCGGAAGGGCGGGCACGTGCTCGCGCTGCCCGACGGCCACCGCTACGGGGTCGACCACGGCCTCACCTTCCACTCCGAGCACAAGCTGCGCACGGTCCTCTGGGGCTGGATCGGCGAACCGCTGCTCGAGGAGGAGCTGACGGCGCTGGCGCTCCTGCGCGCGCAGGTCGACGGACCGCTCGGCGAGGCGCTCTCGGAGCTGCTCACCGAGGACGAGGTCGCCGCGTTCGCGAAGCGCTGCGAGCGGCTCGGCTCCTTCGGCCGCTTCCCGGGCCCGCGGGGCGGGATGCCCGCGGTGCCCTGGCCGCTGTTCTGAGCCGGGCGCGGTCGGAGGTCAGGACGAACGCCGCAGGAGCGACGGGGACGCGCTGATCCTCAGCCGCGGGAGCGGATCCCTCCTGCCTCCTGAACCGCTCAGAAGCTCCAGCCGCGGCCGAACAGCTCCTCGCCCGGCGCTCCGCCGCCTCCCGGACCCGCGCCGCGAGCGCCGAGGTAGGAGGAGACGACGGCCGCTCCCAGGTCCTCCGCCTCCGGGTTCACCACCGAGCCGCCGACCCGGCGGGCGAGCGAGTCGATGAAGCGCGCGAGGCCCGAGTCGTCACCCAGGCGGAAGAACGTGGTGTGCGCGCCGAGGCGGAGCGACGCGTCGAGCTCGCGGACCGAGACGGCGACGGTCAGCGGGTCCGGCGGGTAGTCGAAGAAGACGCCGCCGTCGGGCTCGAGGTGCGCGGTCGGCTCGCCGTCGGTGACGATGAGCAGCACCGGCTGCGCGTTCGGGTGCTTGCGGAAGTGCCGGTTGGCCAGCAGCAGCGCGTGGTGCAGGTTCGTGCCCTTGTCCCATTCCGCGTCCAGGCCGACCAGCTGCTCGACGTCCATCACCTCGGCGCGTCGGCCGAAGGCGACGAGCTGCAGCGCGTCGTTGCGGAACCGGCTGCTGATCAGGGTGTGCAGGGCGAGCGCGGTGCGCTTCATCGGCACCCAGCGGCCGTCCATCGCCATCGAGAACGACGTGTCGACGAGGAGCGCGACGCAGGCCTGCGTCCGCGCCTCCGTCTCCTGCACCTCGACGTCGTCGATCCGGATGCGCACACCGGAGCCGACCGGTCGGCCCTCGCCGGCGGTGCGGGTGAGGGCGTTGGTCACCGTGCGGGGGATGTCCCAGGCCTCGGTGTCGCCGAACTCCCACGAGCGCGTCGCTCCGGAGCGCTCGCCCGCCGCGCCCGCGCGCCGGACGTCGCGGGCGCCCTGACGGCCGGAGACGGTCTCGGCGATGTCGCGCAGGAGCGCCTTCCCGAGCTGGCGCATGGCCTTCGGGCTGAGGGCGAGGCGGCCGTCGGAGCCGCGGCGCAGGGTCCCGGAGTCGCGCAGGGCCCGCTCCAGGCGCTTCAGCGTCTGCGCGTCGACCGAGGCGTCCTCGCCGAGGCGCTTCGCCAGCAGGTCGAGGTCGAGGTCGTCGAGGGAGGAGCGGTCCGTCTGCGCGAGCTGGTCGGCGAGGGCGTCGAGGTCGGCCAGCTCCTGGAACACGCCCGTCCCGTCGCCGAGGCCGAGCCCCTGCTCGCCGTCCATCCGCTCGGAGCCGCCCCAGTCCTCGCCGGGACGGAGCCCCCGCAGGGTCTCGTCGAGGCGGCCGAGGGACTGCATGAGCTCCGGCGTGCCGAAGGCCTCCTGGGCGAGCGCGTCGAGCTCGGCGCGCTGCTCGGCGGTCATCGAGTTGCGCATCCGCTGGGCCGCGGCCGCGCGGGCGGCGAGCGCGTCGATCAGCTCGTCCACCGACTCCGGTCCCTCGGGGAAGTACTCGCCGTGCTGCTCCATGAAGGCGTCGAACTGCTCGGGGGTGTCCTCCCCGCGCGCGTGCGCCTCGAGCAGCTCGTTCAGGTCGCGGAGCATCGCGTCGATCGCGGCCCGGTCCTCGTCGCTCGCGTTCTCGAGGGCCTGCTTCATCCCCTCGAAGCGCTGATCGAGCATCTCGCGGCCCAGGAGCTCGCGGATCCGCTCGAAGTCGGCGCGCGCCTCGGGGCTCTGCCAGCGGTAGTCGCGGAGCTCCGAGACGGCCGCGGCCGGTGAGGGCGGGAGGCTGTCGAGCTGGATCTCTGCGAGCGCGCGGTCGCCGTCGTCCATCTGCGTGTCGCGGGCGAGCTGCTTGCGCTCGGCGAGGACGGCCTTGTCGAGGAGCTCGCGGATCTCGCGGAGCGTGCCGTCGAGGTTGTTCCTCTGCGTGAGCTCGCGACGCCGCTCGGCGACGCGGGCGGCCAGGTCGTCCAGGCCCTCGCGGTCGCGGGTGCCACGGCGGAGGAACTCGCGCAGGGCGCGCTCGGGCGAGGTGCCGCCCATCACGTCCTCGCCGATCGCGTCGAGGGCCTCCTTCAGGTCGACCGGAGGAGCGAGCGGATCGGGTCCCCCGTCGTACTTCGCGTAGCGCGCGTCGCGCTTCAGCCGCCGGTTGCCGCGCGGAGCATCAGCCATAGACGGCCTCGCCCCCGCCCGTCTCCTTGCTCAGCTTGCGCGAGAGGTAGAGGCCCTCGAGGGCGAGCTCGACCGCTCCGGCGCGGCGCCCCTCCCCCACGGCGTCGAGGCGCTCGGCGACCTCGTCGTACACGCGGGCCTCGCCCAGCAGCGGCAGGCCGGCCAGGAACTCGCGGGCGGTCACCTGCTCGCCGGTCGTGATCATCGCGCCGTTCTCGACCGCCTCGACGAGCGGCCCGAGGTCGACGCCGCGCAGGTGGGCGCGGACGGTCTCGGCGGTGGCCTGACGGAGCAGGTGGTCGAGGATCTCGTCCTCGCGGCCCTCCTCCCCCGACTCGAATTCGATCTTGCCGCCGAGCACGTCGACGGCGGTCTCGAGGTCGATGGGGCGGGCGACCGCCTCCTCCTCGCCGCGGCGGGTGGCGCGGTGCAGGGCGGCGGCGGCGATGGTCTCGGCGCCGGCGATGGCGAAGCGGGCGCTGACACCGCTGCGCTGGTCGACGGAGCTCGACTCGCGCAGGGCTCGCGTGAAGCGGGCGAGGATCTCGATGAGCGCATCGGGCACGGTCGCGACGAGGTCCGCCTCCTGCCGGATGACGGCGACCTCGTCGACGAGGGCGGTCGGGTAGTGGGTGCGGATCTCGGCGCCGAAGCGGTCCTTCAGCGGCGTGATGATCCGGCCGCGGTTCGTGTAGTCCTCCGGGTTCGCGCTCGCGACGACGAGGACGTCGAGGGGGAGGCGGAGGACGTAGCCGCGGATCTGGATGTCGCGCTCCTCCATCACGTTGAGCATGGCGACCTGGATCCGCTCGGCGAGGTCCGGCAGTTCGTTGATCGCGACGATGCCGCGGTGGCTGCGCGGGATGAGGCCGAAGTGGATGGTCTCCGGGTCGCCCAGGCTGCGGCCCTCGGCCACCTTCATCGGGTCGACGTCGCCGATGAGGTCGGCGACGCTGGTGTCGGGGGTGGCCAGCTTCTCGACGTAGCGCTCCTCGCGGGGCTTCCACGCGACGGGCAGGTCCTCGCCCAGCTCCTCCGCTCGGCGGCGGCTCTCCGTGGTGATCGGCTCGTAGGGGTGCTCGCCGAGCTCGGACCCCTCGATGACGGGCGTCCACTCGTCGAGCAGGCCGACGAGGGTGCGCAGGAGGCGGGTCTTGCCCTGGCCGCGCTCGCCCAGCAGGACGATGTCGTGGCCGGCGATGACGGCGCGCTCGACCTGCGGGATGACCGTCTCGGCGAAGCCGTGCAGGCCCGGCCAGGGATCGCGGCCCTCGCGCAGGGCGTCGAGCAGGTTGTCGCGGATCTCGGTGCGGAGGCTCTTCTGCACGTGCCCGGAGGCACGGAGCTGGCCGAGGGTCTGGGTCGTCGGGCGCATCACCTCGGCAACGCTACGCCGCAGGTCCGACACGTGGTGGAGGTGCGGCGGATTCGCGGCGCGGGCTTGCGCGGGCGCCGCGCCGCGGACGGCTCAGCGCTCGAGGCGAGGGGCGGCGGCGAGCAGGCGGCGCGTGTACTCCTCCTGCGGTGCGGCGAGGAGCGACGCGGCCGGCCCCGCCTCGACGATCCGACCCTCGCGCATCACGGCGATGCGATCGCTCATGTGGGCGATCACGCCGAGGTCGTGCGAGATGAGGAGGAGGGCGAGGCCGTGACGGCGCTGCAGGTCGTCGAGCAGGTCGAGGATCTGCGCCTGCACCGACACGTCGAGGGCCGAGACGGGCTCGTCGCAGATCAGCACGTCGGGGCGCGTCGCCAGGGCCCGGGCGATCGAGACGCGCTGGCGCTGACCGCCGGAGAGGGTCCGCGGCGAGCGCCGCTCCAGGGCGGGGTCGAGCCCCACGCTCTCGAGCAGTGCGGGCACGGAGGCTGTGCCGGCGTCGCGGAGGAGGCGGCCGACGCTCCAGCGCGGGTCGAACGAGGAGAGGCTGTCCTGGTAGACGGCGCCGATCCGCGGGCGGCGGGGACGGCGGGAGCGCTCGGTCGCTGCCGACCACGGCTCGCCGAACAGCTCGACGGCGCCCGCGTCCGGACGCCGCAGCGCCAGCACGAGCCGGGCCACCGTGCTCTTGCCCGACCCGGACTCGCCGACGAGCCCCACGGTCTCGCCGCGCCGCAGCCGGAGGTCGACGTCGTCGACCGCGACCCTCACTCCTCCGCCGGGCAGCGGGAAGCGGGCGGCGAGTCCGCGGGCCGCGACCACGACCTCGCCGGGAGTCTCGGGCGGGGTCGCCGGTGCGGTCGGGTCGGTGAGCCGGGAGCCGCGCGGGCGCCCGGCGGGGACGGCGGCCACGAGCGCGCGGGCCTCGGGGCTGCGGGGCGCGCGCAGCACCTCGGCCGCGGTCCCCTCCTCCACCACGCGGCCGTCGGCCAGCACGAGGATGCGGTCGGCGAGGCCCGCCACCACCGCGAGGTCGTGCGAGACCAGGACGAGCGCCCGGCCGCGCGCCTTCTGCTCGGCGAAGAGCTCGAGCACGCGGGCCTGGACGGTCACGTCGAGCGCGGTGGTCGGCTCGTCGGCGACGAGCAGCGGCGGATCGAGCGCCACGGCCGCCGCGAGGAGGGCGCGCTGGCGGAGCCCGCCGGAGAGGTCGCCGGAGCGCTCCCGCATCCGCTCGGCCGGCTCCGGCATGCCGACGCTCGCCAGGGCCTCGACCGTCCGCTGCGCGCGCTCGGCCGCGGGGAGGCGGCCGTGGAGGCGGAGCACGTCGCCGATCTCGCGGCCGATCGGGCGCAGCGGGTCGAGCGAGAGGAGCGCGTCCTGAGGGACGAAGCCGACGGATCCGCCGCGCAGCCGCCGCAGCTCCCGCTCGCCCG